>NZ_KV794784.1:15407-102927 GCF_001808895.1 Corynebacterium sp. HMSC070E08 | reverse complement strand
TAGCGGTGGTGGTCATGGGTATCTCCCCCGAGATCAACATGAGTTAGAAGAAGTGTTCTAACCATGATTCTAGTACCACACACCCCACATAGCCATAGCCAGCACTAAATTCATGTCAAGTTGTCACTATAAACGGGGGTAGTCACCATGGGTTAGCCAGGACATTCGATACCGAATGATTTGAGTGGTGTCGCCTGTGTCCGCAACGAAAGGAAGAAAATGCGTATTAAAGGCAGCCTTTTGAGCCCTGTCTGAAACCTCGCCGGTGTCAGGGATAGACTGGGCACAGTTAACCGCACGAACACGTATGAAGGGATTGTCAATGACTATCAAGGTAGGCGTCTTGGGGGCTAAAGGGCGCGTGGGCCAAGCAATCGTGGAAGGCGTTAATGCGGCAGAGGATTTGGAGCTAGTTGCTTCCATCGACCGCGAGACCCCGTTGGAGAAGCTGGTTGAATCGGGTGCCGAGGTCGCCGTCGACTTCACCCAGCCGGCATCGGTCATGGACAATCTAGAGTTTTGCATCGCACATGGCATCCACGCTGTTGTGGGTACCACGGGGTTCGATGCAGGACGCCTAGCCAAGGTGGAGGAGTGGACTAAGAAAGAGGGCGCCGGCAACGTTCTCATTGCCCCGAACTTCGCTATTTCAGCTGTACTGACCATGGTGTTTGCCGCGCAGGCGGCGAAGTTCTTCGACAGTGCCGAGGTAGTTGAATACCATCACCCGAACAAGCTCGATGCGCCGTCCGGTACCGCGGTTCACACTGCGCAGGGTATTGCGAAGGCTCGCCAGGAGGCAGGCTTGGACGCTATGCCGGACAAGACCGAGCAGTCTCTCGATGGAGCGCGCGGCGCAGACGTCGATGGTGTTCACGTCCACGCAGTCCGTATGCAGGGAATGGTGGCTCATGAAGAAGTTATCTTCGGCACTCAAGGCCAGTCCTTGACCATCCGTCAGGATTCCTATGACCGCTCTTCCTTTACCCCCGGTGTTCTGCTGGGTGTACGAGAAATCGCATCCCACCCAGGCTTGACCGTGGGACTTGAGAAGTACTTGGGGCTGTAATGGCAAAGGTCTCTGAGCTTGATGTCCAGCTCATTGCGGCAACCGCATTCCATGCGCCGCGAGGAGTGGACTGGGAGGTTGATGAGGGGGCGTCGGAAAGCGAGGCTCTAGTCGAATTTGCCGGACGCGCCTGTTATGAGTCCTTCGACAAGCCGAATCCCCGTACCGCCTCAAATCAGGCCTATCTGCACCACATTCTGGAGGTAGGCCACGATGCATTGCTGGAGCATGCTACGGCGACGCTCTATATACGGGGACTATCGCGGTCGGCGTCGCATGAGCTGGTTCGCCACCGTCATTTCTCCTTCTCGCAGCTCTCGCAACGTTTCGTGCATTCCGAGGAGGCGGAGGTAGTCCTGCCCAAATTCATTGCGGAAGATGAACAGCTAACGCGGTTGACCCTCCAGGCGGCCGACGAAGCGAGGTTTGTCTACGAGGAGCTCCTCGACGCTCTCGAGTCCAAGTTGGAAGAGGAGCCAAATGCATTGCTGCGCAAGAAACAGGCTCGACAAGCAGCGCGTGCGGTATTACCTAATCTCACGGAATCCCGCATCGTCGTGACGGGAAACTATCGCGCGTGGCGTCACTTTATTGGCGCGCGGGCGACTGAACAAGCCGATACAGAGATGCGCCAGCTCGCCGTCACGTGCTTGAAGCTGTTGCGGGAGCAATCGCCGGTGCTTTTCGACGACTTCCATATCACCACCCTGGCTGACGGCACCGAAATGGCTTCGAGCCCGTACGCTTAAAGGCTTTGCAGGAGACTCGCGCACGACCCCGATGCGGCCAATAGGGGCGAAAGCAGGTAATCTTGACGCCTATGAGCACAGGTATGACAGCACAGGCAGGCGTCGACACCTTCGGACGCGTAGGCGTAGCTATGGTCACTCCATTTGACCAGGACGGCGCCTTGGACGTGTCCGCTGGTCGTCGCCTAGCAGCTCATTTGGTTGATAACGGCGTTGATTCGCTCATTTTGTCTGGGACCACGGGCGAATCACCGACGACGTCGTTGGATGAGAAACTGGAGCTGTTCGCAGCTGTAAAGGAAGAGGTAGGCGGCCGCGCTAAGTTGTGCGCTGGTGCGGGAACTAATAACACCGCCACCAGTATTGAGGCCGCGCGCGCTTTCGCTGATGCGGGAGCAGACAGCCTTCTGGTCGTGACCCCGTATTACTCCAAGCCTTCCCAGGCTGGTGTGTACGCGCACTTTACTGCTGTGGCTGACGCCGTGGACCTCCCCATTTGTCTGTACGACATCCCTGGCCGCTCGGGCATTCCGATTGAGACGGAGACCCTTCTTCGCCTCGCGGAGGTGCCGAACATCAAGGCTGTTAAGGACGCCAAGGGCGACCTTGTAGCAGCCGCACCGCTTATCCAGGAAACCGGTTTGGCATGGTACTCCGGAGATGACGGACTGAACTTGCCGTGGCTGGCCCTCGGTGCTTCGGGCGTTATTTCCGTGATTGGTCACCTCGCTCCGCGCGCCCTGGCTGATCTCTACGTGGCCTTCGATGAAGGCGATATTGCACGTGCACGAGAGATTAACGCGAAAACTTTGTCCCCGCTCGTCGAGGCGCAAGGCCGCCTCGGAGGAGCAACTCTTGTTAAGGCTGCCCTGCGTCTGCAGGGTATTGAAGTTGGAGAACCTCGTCTCCCAGTTACCGCGGCTGACGCGGAGGAGATCGAGGCTCTCCGCCACGATTTGGAAAAGGCTGGAGTCCTTTAAGAATGACTGAATCCCGTAATCGCTCCCGCAAGGTAACCCGTAAGGCGGGTCCGCCTTCGGAGACTGAGACCGCCTCGAATGAGGCGGCTTCGCCGGTTTTTCAAGCGCCGAACGAATCGGCTGCATCCGGCAATAATTCGAACGAGTCTAATAACTCGAATTCTGAGGACGGCAACCGCCGTTCTCGCTCCCGTGGTTCCCGTGGCGGCCGTGGTCGCGGTCGCGGCGGCAACAACAACCACAACAACGGTGGCCGCAACAACAATCGCAACCGTAATAACAACCGTGGCCGCCGCAACGTTCCCAAGTCCATGCAGGGCGCGGATCTGACGAAGCGTCTGCCGGAGCCGCCGAAGCAGCAGAAGGATTCGCTGCGTATTTATGCCCTGGGCGGTATTTCTGAGATCGGTCGTAACATGACCGTCTTCGAGTACCAGGACGAGATGCTCATCATCGACTGTGGCGTGCTCTTCCCGTCCTCCGGTGAGCCTGGCGTTGACCTGATCCTGCCGGACTTTGGCCCGATCGAGAAGAAGATTCACAAGGTCAAGGCTCTCGTTGTAACCCACGCTCACGAGGACCACATTGGTGCTATCCCGTGGCTGCTGAAGCTGCGCCCGGATATTCCAATCGTGGCATCGCGCTTTACCATCGCGCTGATTGCGGCGAAGTGTAAGGAGCACCGCCAGAAGCCGAAGTTCGTTGAGGTCAACGAGAAGTCGGATGTGAACTACGGTTCGTTCCGCTGCCGTTTTTGGGCAGTTAACCACTCCGTTCCGGATGCACTGGGCATCATGCTGGGCACCCCGGCTGGCAATATCATCCACACCGGTGACATCAAGCTGGACCAGACCCCGCTGGATAACCGTCCGACCGACCTTCCGGCGCTATCTCGCTACGGTGATGAGGGCGTCGACCTGATGCTCTGCGAATCCACCAACGCGAACATCCCGGGCGTTTCCGCATCCGAGGGAGATATCCCGGCTACCTTCCGCCGCCTGGTGTCCAATGCTAAGCAGCGCGTCATCATCGCAACCTTCGCGTCCAACGTGTACCGTGTACAGGCAGCTATCGACGCCGCCGTTTATGCTGGCCGCAAGGTTGCCTTCAACGGCCGCTCGATGATGCGCAACATGGAAATCGCCGAGAAGATGGGCTTCCTGAAGGTTCCGCGCGGAACCATCATCTCGATCGACGAGGCTGCCAAGATGGCACCGCACAAGGTCTTGCTCATCACCACCGGTACCCAGGGCGAGCCAATGGCTGCGTTGTCACGCATGGCACGCCGTGAGCACCGTCAGATCACCGTCCGCGACGGCGACCTCATCATCTTCTCCTCGTCCCTGATTCCGGGCAACGAAGAGGCCGTTTACGGTGTCATGAACATGCTCTCCCAGATTGGTGCTGAAGTTATCACCAACAAGGAAGCCAAGGTTCACGCCTCCGGCCACGGCTACGGCGGCGAGCTGCTCTTCCTGTACAACGCTGCGCGTCCGAAGAACGTTATGCCGGTCCACGGCGAGTGGCGTCACCTGCGTGCAAACAAGGAACTGGCAGTCTCCACTGGCGTTGACCGCGACCGCGTGGTTCTGGCACAGAACGGCGTTGTCGTTGATCTGCGCAACGGCCGTGCAGAGGTTGTTGGCCAGATTACCGTGGGTAACCTCTACGTCGATGGCGTCTCCATGGGTGACGTCGACGCAGATACCCTGGCAGACCGCACCAACCTCGGCTCTGGCGGCGTCGTTTCCATCACCTGTGTGATTGATAACCGCACGTCCCGGCTGCTTGAGCATCCGGCTGTATCCACCACTGGTTTCTCTGACGATGACCGCGGCATCGTGCCGGAGGTTGCCAAGTTGGTTGAGTCCACGATGAACGATCTCGCCGCTGAGGGCGAGAACGATACCTACCGCATGGTGCAGAAGCTGCGCCGCAAGGTATCCAAGCTCATGGATTCCAAGTACAAGCGCGAGCCGGTCATTCTGCCGACCATCGTGCCGACGAACTCGGATGTCCTGATGCCTGACGACGATGAAGTTCACGCCTCCCGTGAATCGCTCTAACGTCTAGGTAGACAGTGCCCCAGCGTTCCTGCTTCTGGTAGGTATGCTGGGGCGCATGTCGTTTTCCTCAGCAGAACGCGCCAAGATGGTGGCGTTATTCCGTGAACTTGGTCCCGATGCTCCAACGTTGTGCGAAGGGTGGACGGCCCGCGACCTCGTGTCGCACCTCTGGATCCGCGAAAACCGGCCCGACGTCGTCATCAGTTCTTTTGTTCCAGCGCTGACTTCCCATGCGGACAGCATCATGGAGGAAGTCCGTGCGCGAGATTTTGAGGAACTGGTGGATGACTGGGGTAGGGGATTGGGAAAGCTCAACCCTCTGCGCTACGTGGATTCAGTGCTCAACACCGCAGAGCATTTTGTGCACCACGAAGACCTACGCCGGGCCAATGCGCACAGCGAACCGCGTGATTTCTCGCTAGCGGTGCAGAAGGAGTTGCTCGCACCGCTAAAGTTTCTCGGGTTAAGGCTGTTGGCGCACTCTCGCCTCCCGGTAGTGCTGGAGCCGGCTGGGTTTGCGCCACTCGTCGCGGCGGATAAACATCGTGTGGCAGCGAAGGGGGACAACGTGGTGCGGGTCCGTGGGGCAGTTTCCGAGTTGCTCCTATGGGCGTTCGGCCGCGAGGCGGCTCGCGTTGAGATTGACGGGGATTCATCCGCCGTCGTTAGGTCAAGTCTGTAGGCTGAACTGTCTAAAATCTTCAGTGCACGCGTGTGGCGCATGTTGTTAATGGTGTGTTTGCTACTAAAGTGGCAGGCATGTCTGTCAAGAACGCTCCGTCTCGCGCCTCCGGCCGAGGTCGCACCGCCAATCGGTCGCGGCCGTCCGGCCGCACAAGCTATTCGCTGACCTCCGCAACCCGCGCTGCCGAGACCTCCGAAGAGAGGACCGGCAGCGCCTTTCGCGCCGTTGGCCGAGGACTGGGAACCGTTTTTGGCGCTACCGCCCGAGGCGTGGGAAGCATGGCGCGAGGGGTCGGGCACGGCCTTGCCGGTCTCAAGCCGGTAGATGCGGGGAGTCGAGATGACGACCTCTATGACTCCGCCTACGATGCTGCTCATGACGAGGGTGCCTACGATGATTACGACGAGTTGAGGGAGCCAGGGGAAATTTCTGGACGCGCGAAGAACAAGAAAAAGAGCAACAAGGCCGATAGCGCTGTTCCGGCAAAGAGCAAGGTAACGCGAGCACGCGACGTCGACAGTGAGATGCCGACGACGGTCATGGGGCGTCCAGCTCACACTGAGAAGAGCATCCGCGTCTCCAATCCAGATGCGGTGGCTCTTGTGCTTATCGGCGTGGCCATCATCCTTGCTTGCGCGACGTGGTTCCAGGTGGCCGGCATTATCGGTGAGTACCTCACCAACGCTGTGCGCTATGTGATTGGCGCGGGCGCCTATGTTCTTCCCGTTGCGCTGGTCGCCGTCGCCATTGCGCTCATGATGGATCTGTCCGGTCCGGCGGGCCATTTCAAGCCACGAGTGGTGGGCGGCACGGCCCTCATCGTCGTGTGCATGCTGAGCCTCATTCACATCTTTGCCGGTCTTCCGAAGCTGACCTGGAATAACAACGCCGCCGGGGAGGCAGGCGGTGCCATCGGCTTTGGAGTCGGCGAGCTGCTGGTGGCGGCCTTTTCTAGTTATGTCGCGGTGCCTTTGCTTTTCTTGCTCATTGTGTATGGGGCACTCAATATCACGGGCATCACCCTGCGTGAAGCATATGATTTTGTGGCCGCGCAATGTGCGGCGCTCGTCGGCGGCCTGCGTGACAGGAAGAATCGTTCAGATCAGGAGCTGCTTGACGACGCCCCCGCGGACGACTACGACTACGTCAGCGATGACATCGACGCCATCGCCGAGGGGCGTGAGCGTCCTGTGCGCCCGGCATACACTTCGCGACCGCGCCCGAAGCAGACACCGAAGCCGATGCCAAAGCAGATTCTGGATGACAATGCCACCGTCTCTTTCGACTCGGCAGCTCAGCCAGTAAGCCAGGAGCCCGTACAGCACGGCCGCCCGAGCTTTGATAGCCGCGCGGATGATACCGACGAGTTCCCCGTCGTACCGGATCCTGAGCCAGCCCCGCAGCCAACTCCGCAACCGGAGCAGAAAGTCGAACCAAAGCCAGAGCCCAAGCCAACACCGATGAAGCGTCCCCGCGTGGACGTCGGCGGTGCCGCCGGTGCAGCACTGGGAGCGGCGGCTGCCGAGGCGTCGGCAAGCGCAGCGTCGGCTGGCTCAGCGGGAGAGGACGTGGTCTCCGCCGCTCATTCCGAGGCAGTGCGCATGTTCCAGGAACGATCCGGACGTGATGCGCGAACGGGTGCCAAGATTGAGGATGAAGCCCAGAGCGTAGCCGAAGAAGCACCCGCAGCCCCGAGTGGTGCGGAAGACACTGCCCTGGGCGGCGGCTACGATGTGCCGACGACGGACCTGCTCACCGCCGGCAAACCTGCGAAGGTACGCACGGAGGCTAACGATCGCATCATCGAGGCCATCACCGAGGTCTTCGAGGAGTTCAAAGTCGATGCCCAGGTCACCGGTTTTAGCCGTGGTCCGACAGTCACGCGCTATGAGATCGAGCTGGGCCCTGGCGTCAAGGTCTCGAAGATTACGAACCTGCAGTCCAACCTGGCCTACGCCGTCGCGACGGATAACTTGCGCCTGCTCACCCCGATTCCAGGCAAGTCCGCAGTCGGCATTGAGGTGCCCAATGCGGACCGAGAGATGGTGCGTCTGCGCGACGTCCTGGATTCCCCGGCACTGCGTGCCGACCATGACCCCATGCTGATTGGCTTGGGCAAGGATATCGAAGGCGAGTACACCTCCTTCTCCGTGAAGAAGATGCCGCACCTGCTCGTGGCCGGCGCAACCGGTTCGGGTAAATCGGCGTTCGTGAACTCCATGCTGGTCTCGCTGTTGACCCGCGCGACTCCGGAAGACGTCCGCCTCATCCTCGTCGACCCGAAGATGGTGGAGCTCACCCCGTACGAAGGTATCCCGCACCTCATCACCCCCATCATCACGCAGCCGAAGAAGGCTGCGGCGGCCCTGCAGTGGCTGGTGGAGGAGATGGAGCAGCGCTACATGGACATGCAGGCTGCCCGCGTGCGCAAGATCGAGGACTTCAACCGGAAGGTCCGCAGTGGCGAATACCAGGCTCCTGCCGGCTCCCAACGAGAGATGCGCCCGTACCCGTACATCGTGTGCGTCGTGGATGAGCTCGCGGACCTCATGATGACGGCGCCGAAGGAAATTGAGGATTCCATCGTTCGCATTACTCAAAAGGCACGTGCGGCCGGTATCCACTTGGTGCTGGCAACGCAGCGCCCGTCCGTGGACGTTGTGACCGGTCTTATTAAGACCAACGTTCCTTCTCGTCTGGCTTTTGCGACGTCCTCGCTTACGGACTCTCGAGTCATCCTGGATCAGGGTGGAGCCGAGAAGCTCATCGGTATGGGCGATGGCCTCTTCATCCCGCAGGGCGGCCGCCCGGTGCGTATGCAGGGTGCGTTCGTCTCCGACGAGGAGGTGCAGGCGGTTGTCGACGCCGCGAAGGCACAGGGCTCGCCGAACTACACGGAAGGCGTGACGGACGATAAGGCCTCGGAGGCGAAGAAGGAGATCGACGAGGAGATCGGCAAGGATATGGACGATCTCTTGGAGGCCGTCGACCTTGTGGTCACCTCCCAGTTGGGCTCGACGTCGATGCTCCAGCGCAAGCTGCGCATCGGCTTTGCCAAGGCCGGTCGACTCATGGACCTCATGGAGTCGCGCGGTGTTGTCGGGCCTTCCGAAGGCTCCAAGGCACGTGAGGTTCTGGTCAAGCCGGAGGAGCTCGACACTATCATCTGGATGATCAAGGGCGCTGACCCAGCAGAGGCCCCGAAGGAGGTCCAAGACGCCGAAGGTGCCGGCGGGGTAGACGACGCTGAAGCCGATACCCGCACCGTAGAAATCTCCGCTAACCCCTCCACAGGTGCGTTCTAAGCTCCGTGTAGGATAGGACGAGTCTTGGAGGGGAGTACCCCAATCCACGGCGTCGATCGTCAACACGGCAACTGCGGTACAGTTCCCGGTCGCGCCGGCTAGCGGGACTGTGCATAGAGCCTGCTAGCGGGGGAGACCTCCGGTCTTTATTGTCGTGTCGACCGGAGGGATAACTCATTATGCATGTGCCACTATGGGTCTGGGGCATCACCATGGCGGTGATCGTGGGCTTCTTTATTTTCGATTTCTATAGCCACGTCCGCTCACCCCACGAGCCCAGCATCAAGGAATCTGGTGGGTGGACACTGTTCTACATGGCCGTCGCCGTTGTCTTTGGCGGAGTTGTGTGGGTGCTGTGGGACAGCGAACACGCGGCACAGTTCTACACCGGTTGGGTGACGGAACAGGCTTTGAGCGTGGATAACCTATTCGTGTTCTCGCTCATCATGGGCTCCTTCAAGATTCCCCGCAGGTATCAGCAGAAGGTATTGCTCATCGGTATCGTCCTAGCGCTGGTTTTCCGCCTCGTCTTCATCCTGATGGGCGCGGCCATTATCGCGGCATGGTCGGATGTCTTCTACCTGTTTGCCATCTTCCTAATTTACACCGCAGTCAAGCTGCTCATCGATGAGATCAACGGGACGCCCGAGACCGATCCCAATGACATGTTGGTGGTCAAGTGGCTGCGCAAGGTGGTTCACGTAACCCCGCGCTACCACGGCGACAAGCTCACCCACCGTGAGGAATCCGGTGAGAAGAAGGGCAAATTCGCCCTGACGCCGCTTTTCGTTGCTTTGGCGGCTATCGGGCTGATCGACGTCATGTTTGCCTTCGACTCCATCCCAGCTATCTACGGCATTACCTCGGAGCCTTTCCTCGTCTTCACCACCAATGCCTTCGCTCTCATGGGGCTGCGCCAAATGTTCTTCCTCATTGATGGCCTGTTGGACCGCCTGGTCTACCTGCCTTATGGCCTGGGTATCATCTTGCTGTTCATCGGTGTCAAGTTGCTCTTCCACGCTTTGCATGAGAACAACGTGCCCTTCATCAACGGCGGCGAGAATGTCAGTGCGGTACCGGAAATTACGACCATGGTGTCGCTGCTGGTCATCGTTGGCGTCCTCTTCGTGACGGTGTTGTTGTCGGTGTGGAAGGACAAACGCGACCAAGCCCAGGGTGGTGTGGTGATTTCCCACAACCACTACGACTGGGACGATTATGGCAACAAGATCGTTCGCAACAAGGAGGGCGAGCTCGTCGGCAAGGCGGACGAACTTCCCAAGTCCGAGCTGCCTTAAACTCGGGCCGCGGGGATTTAGAAGGAATTAATAACGGGATTCCACTCGCGGAAAGCGCGCCCAGTAACAGCGCCTTCGGTGTAGAAGGGATCCTGGTCCATGAGGGCGATGACATCGGCCACCTTTACGGACTCATCCTCAAATTGCAGGACGATGAGCGCCCCGCCCTTGGAATCGGTGTAGGGGCCAGAGCCACAGATCTGGCCCTTGTCGTGGAGTGCGCCGATGAATTCGCGGTGCTTCGGGCGAACCTCAGCAATAACCGGGTTAGATGGATTGTATTCATAGGAAACTGCGAAATACTTCATACCGACCATGGTAGTGCTCGCTCGAGTGGCAGGGAGGCCACGGTAGGATGAAGAGCGTGAATGATTCTCAGGCTGCGCGCAACCAATCTCGAACCACGGATGTAAACCCCGAGGTCTCCAATTGGAACCTGCCCAACATCCTGACTAGTTTGCGCATCCTCTTTATCCCCCTGTTTGCCTGGCTGGTGCTCGCCGGCCATGAATGGTGGGCTTTCCTCTGCTTCGCGCTCTTGATGCTCACGGATAAGTTGGATGGCGATATTGCACGCGCGCGGGGACTCATCACTAACTTTGGCAAGATTGCGGACCCGATCGCGGATAAAGCCCTGATGACCGCGGCCCTCGTGTGCCTCAATATCACCGGGGCTTTGCCGGTGTGGATCACCGTGCTGATTCTGTTTCGCGAATTCGGCATTACGATTTGGCGCTTCTTCTTGCTGCGTCAAGGGAAGGTGGTGCCGGCTTCCCAAGGCGGAAAGCTCAAGACAGCGTTGCAGACTGTGGCGGTGGCGTTGTATCTTTGTCCGCTGCCAGGGTGGATGGACCTTCCGAGCCTCCTCGTTATGTTGGCCGCCGCCTTCGTTACCGTCCTGACCGGCATCCAGTACCTCATTGATGGCCATAGGGAGAACCAATGAGCATCGAGGCGCAACTAGTATCCACGCTCAGCGAACGCGGTGAAACTGTGGCGTTCTGTGAGTCCCTTACTGCTGGTCTAGCCGCTGCGACTGTGGCGTGCATCCCGGGAGCCTCGGCGGTGCTGCGGGGTGGGCTGGTGACGTATGCGACAGAGGTCAAGGCTCATTTTCTCAACACCACCGTGGAAGAACTTGAGGAGCAAGGCGTGGTGTCTGCTGCGACTGCTGCGCAGATGGCTGAGGCGGCGGTCGTTGAAACGCGTGCAGATTGGGGGGTAGGGCTGACTGGTGTAGCCGGGCCGGACCTCCAGGAAGGCAAACCCGCGGGCACGGTGTACGTGGGGTTATGCGGGAGGGGTGGCGGGGGCGTCGCCAAGCGCGGCGTCCTTTATGAGCTTCCTGCTGAGGGGCGCAACGCGATTCGTTTCGCTGCCATTGAGGCGGCATTGAGTCTTCTCCTATCAACTCTTGAAGAAAATTAGTTGATTGTGGGAACAAGTACGACTGCTGAGCCGTTGTACGGGGTGATGAACACTTCAGTTGCACTACTCGATAAACCCACCCAGTCCCCGGCGCGGTCGACGCGGACTCCTGAACCGCTGCTGCGTGAGGCCCTCGGATTAACGCTTCGCGCCTTCCGCGCGGATAAAGGCGTGACCCTCCGCGAACTCGCCGGTGTGGCGCGTGTTTCCCCGGGATATCTTTCGGAGCTGGAGCGTGGCCGCAAGGAGGTTTCCTCCGAGCTGCTGGCCTCTGTCTGCCATGCACTCGATGTCAGCGTCTCCGATGTCCTCATTGAGGCGGCCGGCTACATGGCGTTGCCGTCGATGGATGAGGAGCTCGCATCCACCGCACCCGCTGCATCGGAACTATAGAACCGCAACGGAATACTGTCTGCTTCGCTACTATTAGGCAGGCAGGAAATATTCTTGTTACACACCTTATTGACACAACGAACTGCTGAGAAAGGCACCTCCTGTTATGGCGAACCCATTCGTAAAAGCCTGGAAGTACTTGATGGCTCTCTTTGATTCCAAGATCGAGGAGAACGCCGACCCGAAGGTTCAGATTGAGCAGGCAATCGAGGAGGCGCAGCGCCAGCACCAGGAGCTGTCACAGCAGGCCGCTGCGGTCATTGGTAATCAGCGCCAGCTGGAGATGCAGCTGAACCGTCGTTTGAGTGAGATTGAAAAGCTGCAGCAGAATACCCGTAACGCCCTGAGCCTTGCGGACAAGGCCCGTGCCGAAGGCGATGCACAGAAGGCGACCGAGTACGAAAACGCGGCTGAAGCCTTCGCTGCCCAGCTGGTTACCGCTGAGCAGTCTGTTGAGGACACTAAGAAGCTCCACGATCAGGCTCTACAGCAGGCGGAGCAGGCCAAGAAGGCCGTTGAACGCAACGGCATGGCGCTTCGTGAGAAGGTCAACGAGCGCTCCAAGCTGCTGTCGCAGCTCGAGCAGGCCAAGATGCAGGAGAAGGTCTCCGAGTCCCTCAACTCGATGAACGAGCTCTCCGCAAACGGTAACTCGCCTTCCCTGGATGCTGTGCGTGACAAGATTGAGCGCCGCTACTCCAAGGCCCTGGGCCAGGCAGAGCTCGCCGAGAACTCAGTGTCTAACCGCATGCAGGAGATCGAGCAGGCTGGCGTGCAACTGGCTGGCCACTCCCGTCTCGAGCAGATCCGCGCGGAGATGAATAACCCGAAGGCAGTGGAGGGAAACTCCCAGCAGGCAATCGGTTCGGCAGAGGCTAAGGGTCAGCCGAACGTGCAGGAGGATGCCGTCCAGGCTCGCCTACGCGAGTTGCGCGGAGAATAAGGTTTAGTCGCCGACGCCGCGGGCTTGAAGCGCCTCACCCATCGCGCGTGCTCGGCGGATTGAGCGAATGATAACCGGGGTGCCAAAAGCGGTCAGTGATGCCGTGGCACCCCGGGCTTTTCGTGCATCAAGCACCTCGACCACGGTCCCCAGCATGAGGGGGAGCAAACGAATTGTCAGGGACATCGCCAGCGTGATGTTCTCAACCGGAACCCCGAGGCGCCCCAGTGGCGCGAGGGCCCGATCGAGGGAGTCCATCATCTCCGACACCTTCGTTGTCAGCGTCAGCAGCACCGCCGCGCTGATGGCTGCGTAGATGGTGAGAAACATGATCGCGGCCGACAGCAAATCCTTCTGCCACCACTGAAAAGCTGCGAGCGCAACGAGGAGGTAGAGCGGAGGAACAAGCTGTCCGAGTGCGACGCGAAACGGGATGCGGGCGACGGGAAAGAGCACTAGTGGGAGGAAGAGGCTGGCCGACGCCCAAGGAAGCGTGTGCACGGCGAGCGAGGTCACGAGGATGAAGCCGATGAGCACGAGGAATTTCACCGCGGCCGGTATGCGATGAATGATGGTATCGGCGTCGACGTAGTAGCCGAGGGGGATGTTTTTAGGCATGACTCTAGAGCGGGCGGGATTTCATGAGTTCGGTGTAGAAGGAAATGACCTTGTCGGGAGATCCGTCGGCTACGACGTGGTGGTTATCGATGCACAGAACGCGATCGAAATCAGAGACAAAGTCAAGGTCATGGGTAACCACGATGAGTTGCTGTTCGAGCTGCGCAAATTCGCGGCGAATGCGATCGCGGTTGCGCAGATCTAGCAAGGTCGTGGGTTCGTCAGCGATGATGACGGTGGGTTCCATGACAAGCACTGCCGCCAACGCGAGGAGCTGCTTCTGCCCGCCGGAGAGAGTGTGCGGGGACTGCTCAGCTAGCGGCGTCAGGCCGAAGCGCTCGAGAACGGCGTCGACGCGCGCGGTGCGCTCCTCACGAGACAGCTTGAGCCGGCGAAGGGAGAATTCCACGTCATCGCGCACGTGCGGCATGACGATCTGGTTCTCCGCATCAGAAAACACGAAGCCCACCTGGCGGCGAATCTCCTTGCCGTGCTTGGCGACGTCCACGTTATCCACCAAGACCTCACCACGTGAAGGTTCACCAAGACCGTTGATGAGCCGGACGAGAGTGGATTTCCCGCCACCATTGGCACCGATGATGCCGATGCGCTGTTCGTTTAATGAGAGAGAAATATCCTTGAGCACCGGTGTTTCGTCGAAGGTGACGGAAACGTTGCGGAAGTCAATCTGCGGCACTGGTGCTACTTTGCCTTGGTGCGGCGACCCATCAGGTCGGGGAATGCTGCGTGGACACCGACGGCGATGACAACCATCACGGCGACCTTAATGAGATCGGGGATGACGAACGGGCCCTGAGCCACGGCGGCCGCCCCGAAGGACATGTCAGAGCGGACCATCAGGCCAACAATGCCGCACAAGTACTGCATGGCCAGGCCGACGACGCCGGCGATGGCGAGGACTACCGTCATGCCTCCTTTGCTTCTCGGCGCGCGGTAGGCGATGAGGCCGGCGATGGCGGGTGAGACGACGTAGCCGACAAGGTAGCCCACGGTGGGGCCGGCAATGGCGCTCAGGGCACTGCGGCCGCCGGCAAGGATGGGAAGGCCGACGAGGCCGAGAGCTATGAAGAGTAGACCGACGAAAAAGCCACGGCGGCCACCAAGGACGAGGCCAGCCAGGATGATGACGGCGTTTTGAAGAACGATGGGCACGCCCACGGTAGGCGTAGGGATAGAGACGAACGCAAAGACTATGATGAGCGCGGTGAAGACCGCGACGTACGCGATATCAGTCGCGACGGAATTCTTTTTCATGGGCCAAAGTTTATCTAGTAGCTTAATGATGCAGCAAATAGGCACTTTTGAACAGTGTTCAAGCACGGCTTTTAGGCCTTGAAACTACCCCGAACGGGGTAATCTAGAGGCATGGCAAATAGAAAGAAGATGGAGCATGTCTTAGGGCTTGCTCGTGTCAGTGTGGTAGCGCTTCTTTCCGGTATCGCGCTGGGGAGCGTGGCTGGATGTTCGTTGATAGGTTCCGCGAATGTCATCGAAAATATCGAAGAAGCGGCCGGGGTGGAGGAAGGGGAGTCTGGCAGCGTCGACATGCGCGTCGGCGACATCTTCGATTCCGAATATCACCGCGTGATCTTTATCTGTCCTGGGGCTGTCGAGGAGGATGTCATAAACGCTAGTGGGGGAACCTGGCAGGGCGGTACCGACGAGGATGATGAATGGGTGCCGCCAAGCTCGGGGAGTGTTGAGATTTATCGGGATGCGCAGGGGCGTGGAGCGTCGAAGTATGTGAGCAGCAGGGCCTCTCTTGATGAGCTGGATGTCTGTAGCGCGCTGGGCGGGGTAGTTGCCGTACTGCCTGCCGATGAGCAGGTGTCTTTCGTCCGTACAGAGCAGGGCGGTCCGTGGAAACTTCACTAGGCGGCGAGGCGTTGGATTAGGTCTCAGACACGCGCGTTGCTCGAATGGGCAATCGAACACTTGTGTGTGTATTGTGGGTTGTGGTCTGGTGGAAACGTTAGGGTACTTTCGTGGCATGTGATGGAACCGGGACGATGCCGGAAACACAATGCGACGGGCCTGGGAACCGAAGTTGCTTCATGGCAGTCTAACTAGGTGCCCCCATTTAATGACATACAGCACTGCACACTAACTGACGCACGATAGTGAGGAAATAAATGGCTACGAAGAAGAAGTCCTCGGCGGCTAGCAAGGGCGATGATCGTCAGAAAGCCCTCGATGCCGCAATGGCGATGATTGAGAAGGATTTTGGCAAAGGAGCCGTCATGCGTCTTGGTGACGATGACCGCCCGCCAATCCAGGCCATTTCCTCCGGGAATACGGCCATCGACATTGCGCTGGGCGTCGGTGGCTTCCCGCGCGGTCGCATCGTAGAGATTTATGGACCTGAATCCTCGGGTAAAACCACCGTTGCTCTGCACGCCATCGCATCGGCGCAGAAGAACGGCGGCATCGCGGCGTTTATCGATGCGGAGCACGCGCTCGATCCTGAGTACGCGCGTCTGCTTGGCGTGGACACGGATAACCTCTTGGTTTCCCAGCCGGATACCGGTGAGCAGGCTCTGGAAATCGCAGATATGCTCGTGCGCTCTGGCGCCATCGACATCATCGTGATTGACTCCGTAGCCGCCTTGACGCCCAAGGCGGAAATCGAGGGCGAGATGGGAGATAGCCACGTTGGCCTCCAAGCTCGTCTGATGTCCCAAGCGCTACGCAAGATGACGGGTGCTCTGTACAACTCCGGGACTACCGCCATCTTCATCAACCAGCTGCGTGAAAAGATCGGCGTGATGTTTGGCTCACCGGAAACGACCACGGGTGGTAAGGCGCTGAAGTTCTATGCCTCTGTGCGCTGCGATATCCGCCGAATCCAAACCTTGAAGGACGGCCAGGATGCCATCGGTAACCGCACCAAGCTCAAGGTGGTGAAGAACAAGGTGTCCCCGCCGTTCAAGATCGCTGAGTTCGACATCATGTACGGCGAAGGCATTTCGCGCGAGTCTTCCATCATTGACTTGGGTGTCGAACACGGGTTCATTAAGAAATCTGGCTCGTGGTTTACCTACGAAGGCGATCAGCTGGGACAGGGCAAGGAAAAGGCCCGCAACTTCCTCAAGGACAACCCCGATCTGGCGGATGAGATTGAGAAGAAGATCTTCGTCAAGCTCGGCGTGGGTGCTGCCGCAGCCGAAGCTGGTGAGGACGTCGCCATGGATGTGCCGGGTGCAGACGATCCGCTGACGGATGAGGCTGTGGATCTGGTACCGAACGTCGATTTCGACGACGACTAAACAGGCGCAATGGCACAACCTTCACCAGAGAAGCTAGAGAAGCTACGTCAAGCTCTCGAGTCCTATGAATCGGGGGACGCGGGTGGCCAGCTTGTTGATGCGAATGCTGAAGCAGCGAAGGCGCCCGTGCGCTCCCGAGCATTAGGCTTGCTAGATCAACGTGCACGTTCCCGCAAGGAACTGCGTGACCGGCTTGTCGCGGCGGACTTTGAGCCCGATGTGGTCGAGGACGTGGTCGATGACCTTGCAGGGGTGGGGCTCGTTGATGATGAAACCTTCGCCAAGGAGTGGGTGCGGCAGCGCCACGCGCGGCGCGGTAAGTCGGCCCGTGCCCTCAATGTGGAACTCAAGGAGAAGGGTGTTGAGGCCGCCGATCGCGCAGCGGCCCTAGAGCAGATTACCGAGGAATCTGAGGAGGCCGTAGCGCGCCGCGTAGCGGAGAAAAAGGCGCGAACCTTGAAGAGTGTTCCCGCCGACCGCCATGAGAGGGACAAGTTCCTGCGTCGCATTGTAGGAACACTCGCGCGGCGCGGCTATCGCCAGGAGCTGGTGATGCGTATTTCCATCGAAGTGCTGGATGCGCGCATCGCCGAGCTCTCCTAGCTGTTTCTATTCGTCCGGGTTGCGGATTTCTGTATAGCTTTCTGAGTGCCAATCAACGTTGACCTGGTCTTTGGTGTCCAAGCCTTGGTCTGGTTGCTCCGGAACTTTAGCGATGATGTTCCGGCGCGCACGGCCCGCTCGAAGCTGACGTTCGATGCGTTCGGCCAGGAGGCCCAGCCCCCAGTTGATGAGGATCATGATGATCGCAACGACGATGAGCGAGGCCAGGTAATTCTTGTTGTAGGACGCCGATTGGATACCGGAGCGCACCACCTCGACATAGCCAATCTGGTAGCCCAAGGCAGAGTCCTTGAGCGCAATAACCATCTGGGCGATGAGGGCCGGAAGCATTGCGGCTACTGCTTGCGGGAGCAGGATGGTACGCATTGTTTGCCCATGCGACAGCCCCAGCGCGCGGGCGGCTTCAGTTTGCCCCTTGGGCAGCGACTTGATTCCGGAGCGCAGAATCTCTGCGACGACAGAGCCGTTGTAGAGGGTCAACGCGAAGACCACGGCGCTAAACGCCAGCTGTTTCGACGGAACTACGTTATAGATGGCGAAAAGCTGGTAGGCAAAAATCATGAGCAGCAGGACGGGGATGGCGCGGAAGAATTCCACGACCACACCACATACGCCGCGTACGATGACGTTCTCGCTCAATCGGCCTAGGCCGAAGACGACGCCGAACACGATGGCCAAGATGATGGATGCTACAGCGGAAAGGATCGTTCCGCGCAGGCCAGGGAGCAGGTACGTGGTCCACGTTTGGCTGTTAAGAAAAGGGGTCCATAACGCGGAGTCGAGTTGCCCGCGCTCACCCAATGTAGACAGCACCCAATACAGTGCAGCTAGCGAGAGAACGACGGTGATGACGGTATAGATGAGATTGCGCCGCTTGCCCTTGGGGCCGGGGGCGTCGTAAAGCACGGTTGCGCGTACAGCCATTATTTCTTCACCGCCACAGTTTCGGAGAGTTTGCCTAGGCCTAAGCCCATGGGCAAGGTCAGGATGATGAAGCCCAGCGCGAAGATAAAGAAGATGACAAAGAGCTGGCTCGCATGCATCTCAATGGTGGATTTCATCAGTAGGGAAGCTTCTGCCACTCCGATTGCGGAGGCGATCGTGGTGTTCTTGGTCAACGCGATGAGCGTATTTCCCAGGGGGACGATTGCCGCACGTACCGCCTGAGGGAAGACGATCGTGCTAAAGGTCTGTGAGAAGCTCAAACCCAGCGATCGTGCGGCCTCGGCTTGACCGAAGTCCACGGTGTTGATTCCCGAGCGCAAGGATTCCGCAACGAATGCCGAGGTGTACAAGATGAATCCGACGATGGCGAGGCGGAAGTTGTTATCCACTAGGAAGGTCGAAGAGTCCCGGCTAGCAAGCGTGAGCCCTAGGTTCTGGTACAGGCCAAAAGAACAGAACAGGATAATGAGAGTCAAGGGGGTATTGCGCACCGTCGTGATGTACGTCGTGGCAATCCACCGCAGGATTCTTACGGGGGAGACACGCATGGCAGTGAGGATGGTGCCGAGGATCATTGCGCCGATGGCAGACCAGAACGTCAGCTGGATGGTGAGCCAAAAGGCTGGCCATAGTTCGGGGCCTAGTGCGGCCCACATGGATTCCATAGAAATCTCCTACTAACGGGCCTGCGCCGAGGCTGAATGTCCTCGGCGCAGGCTAGGTGGGGGCTAATCGAGCGTTTAGGAGTTGAGGAAGGAGAGGTCACCGACGGTGGCCTCGTCGATGCCCTCGCCCTTGTCCAAGTTCTTGGCTACGAGGTTGTCGAACTCGCCGGAGGAATGAAGCTCTTCCAGGGCCTTGTTGACAGCGTCTGTCGCCTCTTGATCATCCTTCTTCAGACCCGCGCCGTAGTACTCATCGGTGAAGGGCTTGCCGTCCTTCTCCAACTCGACGACCTGGAACTTGCCAGGATTCTGAGCGGCGTAGCCGTTAAGAATCGTCGCGTCGGTAGTCATGGCGTCGACGTTGCCCTGGCTCAGTGCCTCCACACAGGAGGAGTAGGTGTCGTACTCCTGCAGCTGCACGCTGGGCAGAGCTTCCTTCACCTTCTGTGCCGGGGTGGAGCCGGTGACAGAGCACAGGATCTTGCCGTCGAGGCCCTCGAGCCCGCTGATCTCCTTGTTATCAGCCTGGGTAAGAAGCGCTTGGTGGGTGATGAGGTACGGACCAGCGAAATTGACCTTTTCCGCGCGGGAAGCGTTGATGGAGTACGTTGCGGTGATGAGGTCAACCTCGCCGTTTTCGATCAGAGTTTCGCGCTGCGCGGACGGAGTCTCGCGCCACTCGATCTCCGGCTCCTCCCACCCCTTATCCTTGGCAATGTGGTTGACCACGTAGGTGGCAATGTCAACGTCGAGGCCGGTCATAGAACCATCGCCCTCGCGCAGGCCCAGACCCGGTTGGTCGAACTTGGTGCCTAGGGTGACAGAGCCAGACTCGATAGCGCCGAGAAGGCCCTCGCCTCCGCTGGCGGAGTCAGAGGAATCACCACACGCAACGAGCAGAGCGCTGGATGCGGCGATGGCGGCGGCGGTGGCAGTAATGCGGTTGAAAGTGCGGGACATGAGATTCTCCTTGATGAGGTGAGTGGAAAATGAATGAAGGTAGAGAAAAGAGGTGAACTGGTAACCGTTTAGTGCTGCAGGATCTTGCCCAAGAAGTCCTTTGCTCGTTCTGATTGTGGGTTGGTGAAGAAGGATTCCGGGTCGGTGTCCTCGACGATGGCCCCGTCGGCCATGAACAGGATGCGGTCGGCCGCGCGCCTGGCGAAGCCCATCTCGTGGGTCACCACGACCATGGTCATGCCTTCTTTGGCCAAATCCGTCATGACGTCAAGCACCTCGTTGACCATCTCAGGGTCGAGAGCTGAGGTAGGTTCATCGAAGAGCATGACTTTCGGGCGCATAGCCAAGGCACGGGCAATGGCGACACGTTGTTGCTGGCCGCCGGAGAGCTGTGCAGGGTATTTTTCTGATTGATTAGCAATTCCAACGCGGTCAAGCAGTTGCATCGCACGCTCTTCGGCCTCGGACTTCTTCATCCTGCGGACTTTGATAGGCCCCAGAGTGACGTTGTCCTTGATGGTCTTGTGTGGAAAGAGATTGAATTGCTGGAACACCATGCCCACGTCCGCACGCAGCTTGGCTAGCTCGCGTCCCTCTTCAGGAAGGGGAGTGCCGTCGATCGCGATGGAACCCTCGTCGATGGTTTCAAGCCGGTTGATGGTGCGGCACAGGGTGGACTTGCCGGAGCCGGACGGACCGAGAACAACGACGACATCGCCGCGGCCAATCTCCAAGTTGATATCGCGGAGCGCGTGATAGTCACCGAAGTACTTATTGACTCCGTCCATCTTGATCATCGGGCCGGAATGGTCGGTCACATCACACCTCCTTAGATAGAGTGAGCTGAATCATATGTAGAACAATAGGCGTGTGGATAGTGGAGGCGGGGAGGTTTGTGTAACAAATCCATAACTCTTATATGCGGTCGGGGCATTATGAGTAGTGGGGTCGTCCAGTTAGAATGTCCCCACGTGAGCTCCCCCGTAACTAATAACCAGCCCCGCACCTATGAGGTGCGGACCTTTGGCTGCCAGATGAACGTTCATGATTCCGAGCGCATTTCCGGCCTGCTCGAGGAGGCCGGCTACTCGGCGGCGCCGGATGGCGCCGAGCCTGACCTCATCGTATTTAACACCTGCGCCGTGCGCGAGAACGCCGACAAGCGCCTGTACGGCACCCTGGGTGCGCTGAAGAAGACGAAGGAAAACCATCCCGGCATGCAGATCGCGGTTGGCGGCTGCTTGGCGCAGAAGGATAAGGACACCGTCTTGGACCACGCGCCGTGGGTGGATGCGGTTTTCGGAACCCATAACATGGCGGCGCTGCCGGCACTGCTTGAGCGTGCACGTCACAACAATGAAGCGCAGGTGGAAATCGTCGATGCCCTCGAGGCTTTCCCCTCCGTACTGCCGGCAAAACGCGAATCCGCCTATGCTGGGTGGGTCTCGGTCTCTGTGGGCTGTAATAACACCTGTACTTTCTGCATCGTCCCTTCGCTGCGTGGCAAAGAGGAAGACCGCCGCCCCGGCGATATCCTCGCAGAAGTTCAGGCCCTGGTAGATCAAGGCGTGTCCGAAGTGACCCTATTGGGGCAGAACGTCAACGCCTATGGCGTCAACTTCGCGGACCCAGACCTGCCGCGTGATCGCTTCGCCTTTTCCAAGTTGCTGCGCGAGGTAGGCAAGATTGAGGGTCTCGAGCGCTTGCGTTTTACCTCGCCGCACCCGGCCGAGTTCACCTCCGACGTTATTGATGCCATGGCGGAGACATCGGCTGTGTGCCCGCAGCTGCATATGCCGCTGCAGTCTGGATCTGACAAGGTCCTCAAGGACATGCGCCGTTCCTATCGCACGAAAAAGTTCTTGGGGATTCTCGACGAGGTCCGTGAGAAGATGCCACACGCGGCAATTACCACCGACATCATCGTGGGCTTCCCAGGCGAGACCGAGGAGGATTTCGAAGCCACGATGGACGTGGTTCGCCGCGCACGTTTCGCCTCCGCTTTCAC
The DNA here is from genome assembly GCF_001808895.1 of Corynebacterium sp. HMSC070E08. Lineage (NCBI taxonomy): Bacteria > Bacillati > Actinomycetota > Actinomycetes > Mycobacteriales > Corynebacteriaceae > Corynebacterium > Corynebacterium sp. HMSC070E08. Next base: position 80,904 of record NZ_KV794784.1, on the reverse strand, counting down.
TTTCCAGTACTCGCCGCGCCCCGGCACCCCGGCCGCAGAAATGGATAACCAAATCCCCAAGAAAGTTGTGCAGGAGCGCTTCGAGCGCCTCGTCGCCTTGCAGGATTCCATTCAGGCAGAAGAAAACGCCAAGCTTGTCGGCACTGATGTAGAGCTGTTGGTGCAGGCGGAAGGCGGCCGCAAGGCCGCCGAGACCCACCGCCTCACCGGACGCGCGCGTGATGGTCGCCTTGTTCACTTTGCACCAGTCGATGCCGCGGGCAAGGACATCTCTGCGGAGATTCGCCCCGGTGATGTTGTGCACGCTACCGTGACGGATGCAGGCTCCTTTTTCCTGGTGGCTGATTCCGGCGTGAGCGAGCACCGTCGCACGAAGGCCGGCGATATGTCGGCGGCGGGGCAGACGCCCACGACGGCACCGATTGGGGTGGGTCTGGGTCTGCCGGGCGTCGGCAAGCCCAGTGCTCCTGCCGATTCCTGCGGCTGCTAAAAGGGGGTAGGCTCCGTTTTATGAGTGATGACTTAAAGTCCGTTCACGATGCCGTTGCTGCTGAGAAGCGCGCAGCGCAGACTCTCGAATTGGGAAAGCATAAATATGCGCTCATCGTGGCCGTCGTGGCGTGGGTTGCTTACTTGGTTTTGCCCTATGCCGGTGATGCCCGCGGCTGGGAAGCTCTCTTCGTCGGTGGAACGGCCGAGGGCGTGCGTATCTCCCTCATGGAAACCGTCAGCGCATGGCTAGCGCTGGGTGGAGTGGGGATCTTAACCACCGCCACGATTATCACTCGCCGGACCAAGCTGGCTCTCGTAGCGTGGATGATGACGACGATCTCTTTCTTCGCTAACCTGTGGGGATTTTGGTACAGGGACAGCGCCTCGGATGGCGCTGCCATAGGTATGTACGTGGGCGTCTTCTCAACGTTGGTCGCCTTTCTTGTGTACTGCCAGGTAGCACTGCGCCGCAGTCCTGAGCAGTTGGCCGCCGCAGAACGCGTGCGGGAAGTCGCCGGCCAGCTCGATCACGTGGGAGTCCTGCAGACCGAAGCCGCTACCGAGCTGCCGGCAGAACAGAATCCGCTGCTTATCGACGACCGCCGCTCCCGCGCGGCCTCCCGCCACCGGCGCCAGCAGGACGAGGAATAAGCGCTACGAGATTCGTGTTGTGGAGTGCATGACTACACTCTTCGACTCACTTGAAATGGGACGACTGACCCTGCCAAACCGCGTGACCATGGCAGCGTTGACCCGCTCACGGGCAGGTCGCGATGGCGTCCCCACGCATTTGCACGAGACGTACTACACGCAGCGCGCTTCCATGGGTCTTATCGTGACGGAGGGCGTATTCCCCGCAGTGACCAGCCGCGCTTTCCCTGGCCAGCCCGGTATCGAAACTCCAGAACAGATTTCCGGCTGGCGGCGAGTGGCCGATTCCGTCCACGAAGCTGGCGGACGCATTTTCATGCAGATGATGAACGGCGGGCGCCTTTCTCATGCCAGCCTCCTCGAGGGTGCAGAACCGGTGGCACCCTCTGCGCTGGCATCGGGCACTGCGGTCCGAGATTTCGAATCCCGCAAGGAGTGCCCGGTGCCCCGCGCTCTCGACATCGAGGAGCTACCGCGCATTGTCGATGAGTTCCGCCAAGCTGCCCGCAATGCCATCGATGCGGGGATGGATGGCGTGGAGCTTCATGGTGCGAACGGTTATCTGCTGCACCAGTTCCTTTCTCCGAGCTCGAATCACCGAGAGGATGCCTACGGCGGAACCCCGGAGAAGCGCTACCGCCTGGTAGTAGAGATCCTGCGTGCCGTGGCGAAGGAGATCGGAGCCGACCGCGTAGCGCTGCGCCTGTCCCCGCAGCACAATATTCAGGGCATTGAGGAAACCGACGCTGCGGATGTGCGTGCCACCTATGGTAGGTTGCTGCGCGCTGTCGCAGACCTTGGTTTGGCCTACGTCTCCTTCCTGCATGCAGCGCCTACGGGTGAGCTCATTACTGAGCTGAGCGCCGAAGCGCGTGCTAACGGGCGTACCCGTGTCATCCTGAATTCGGGGTTTGGACAGGTGACCCAGCGCGCGGAAGCCGAGGAACTAGTACACCACGGTGATGCCGTGGCCGTGGGCCGGTTGGCCATCTCCAACCCGGATCTCGTTCGCCGCTGGCAGGAGGAGCTTCCTGTCACTGCGCCGGATGAGGCCACGTTCTATACGGGTGGAGCGCACGGCTACACCGATTACCCGTTCTATACGGTTAGCTCGTAGGCACTGCTCGCCGAGATGACGTGCGCGCCGAGACGCGCGTAGAGCGCATTCATCGCCGGATCCGCCTGGGCAACTGAGCAGTAAGCCCGGCGGACGTCGGGCCAGTGGTGCGCCACTGCGTACTGGGCATGCTGCTTGGCGCGTGTAGCCAAGCCACGCCGGCGCTGTTCGCGGTCTGTCACGGTAAGAGTCCACTCGCATACCTCAGGGTCCGCATCGCCGTGGCGGGAGAGTTCAGTAAGTGCGACGACGCGTCCCTGTTCGACAATGCCGACGAGGAGCGTATGTGCTTTGCGGGAGCGCAGCCGTGCGTGCGCTTCATTCAGGCGCTGTCGTGTCCACACGATGGGCTCGACGCTTAAGTCACCGTAGACCGCGTCGGTGGAGGCTAGGGTGAGCAGGTGCAGGACATCATCAAGCAGCTCCTCCGGGATGTCGTAGTCGGGCCACACCTGTGCACCAACAACTGGGGGAGTGGGGGCAATCTCGACGAACATCTGGCGCTCGGCGTGCTTGCAATGAAACCCGAGCTCAAGGTAAGCCTGCGACATCGGGTCATAGGTATGGTCCGCGTCTGGCGGGTACAGCATGCCAACCTGGGCAGTCGTGCGGCCCAGCTGGCGGGTAAGCCGGAGTGCCTCGCGGGCGAGGGATCGGGTAACGTCGAGAGCCTCTGGCTCTAGTTCCTCCCCAGGCAGGGGCAGGAGATCCGCGGCGAGGACGCATTCGATATCGGCGTTCTCCGTTTCTTCCAAGAGCGGAAGGGAGATGTGGATGAAGCCATCGAAATCGATTTCGGGGCTGGGCTCTGCCGCTGAGATAACGGGTAGACCCAGCTCACCAGCCCGCCCCAAGGCGGAGTCAGTCAGCCCAAAGAGATAGGTGCGAGACTCTGTGGAGCCTTGCAGGCGCTGAAGCACACGGCGCGGGGAACCGCTGGCAGCGGGATCGCCACTGGCCTCTTGGGCGGCGAGGTTGGCGTCGAAAACGAAGCTGCGCAGGCAATCCGCCGGCTCAGCTGAGGCCGAACCCGGTGGCGCGACAATCTGAACGAACACTCAGACCGAGGGTGCTACTTGTCGTTGACAGCAGCCGCTGCGGCATCCGCGAATTCCTGCCACTGCTTGGCCTGGGCACGCAGATCTTCCGCCTTCTTGGTGTTGCCCTTGGCCTCGGCAGCTTCTGCCTGCGCGGTGAAGTCATCAACCTTGGACTGGAACTGGGCCACGCGGGCCTGGGCTTCCGGGTCCGTACGGCGCCATTGTGAATCCTCGGCGTCGCTCACGCGTCTTTCCAGCGCCGAGATCTTGGCCTCGTACTCGCGCACCTGCTTGCGCGGGACGAAACCAATCTCTTCCCACTTTTCCTGCAGCTCCCGCAGTTTGGCTTTTGCCGTGTCGATGGACTTGGAGGGGTCAATCAGGGAGTCATACTCCGCAATGAGCGCATCCTTGGCGGCGGCGTTCTCCGCGAACTGCTTGTCCCGCTCGTCATTGACGGCGTTGCGAGCGTTGAAGAAATGATCCTGGGCGGCGCGGAAACGGGCCCAGAGCTTGTCGTCGATCTCACGAGGGGCGCGGCCAGCGGCCTTCCACTCCGTCATGAGATCACGGTAAGCGCGCGCCGTTTCGCCCCAGTTGGTGGACTCCTTAATTGCTTCTGCGCGCTCTACCAGCTCTTCCTTCTTGGCGCGGGCGGCCGCGCGGTTGCGATCCAGTTCGGCGAAGTGGGAGCCGCGGCGGCGGTTGAAGGAGTCACGGGCGCGAGAGTAGCGCTTCCACAGGGCATCATCCGTCTGGCGGTCGATGCCACGGATCTGCTTCCATTCCTCCAAGATAGCGCGAATACGGTCGCCGGCGGCCTTCCACTCCGTCGAGTTGGCGGCGATGTCCTCGGCCTCGGCGGCGAGCTTTTCCTTTCTGGCAATGGCCTCTTCGCGGCGACGAGCCTTGTCAGCCTGTGCCTGCTCACCGGCTTCTACGGAGTGCTCGATGATCGTGGCTAGGCGCTTGTCCAATGCCGCGATATCACCGATTACTGCCTGTGTAGGTAGGGACTCTCGCAGTTCCGCAGCAGTCGTCTTGATCGACGCGGCATCGCCCGGATGGGCTGTGAGGCGGGATTCTAGTAGTTCGATCTCGGTGGACAGATCGTCATAGCGTGCACCAAAGTGCGCCAAGCCCTCTTCCGGGGTGCCGGCCTGCCACTCGCCGATTTTGCGTTCGCCTTCGGGGGCCTTGACGAATACCGACCCATCAGCATCAACGCGGCCCCACTGGGCGGGATCATTCTTTGCGGGCTGCACGGGACGTGCGGCCGGGGCAGAGGAAGACGGGCCGGGACGAGCGCCCTTGCGAGGCATGGCTCCAGGGGAAGGAATAGCGGACATGCTAAGAAACCACCTTCGGTATTATCGCGCCGCGCGACACGGCTGCCAGAACTTATGTGACACAACACTACCGTTTCCGCCGCGCAGCCGCGTGTTAACCCCGAAAAACTAACCTTATAGGATGGGAGTTGATGCAAAATCTCATGGTTATGCCAGCCTCACCGGCCTTGGCGGAAGAATTGTCACCCAGCGATGACGCGTCGCGCGCGCTCCTTAGCGCCGCCTGCGAGCTCACGCGTGATGCCGCACGCGTCAACGGTAGTGCACCGCTTAAGGTCGATATCGTGGGATCGCGCGATGCGCGCTGGCGTACCGAGCACACAGGAAGTTTGAGAGCGTGGGGCGCACCCCAGGTCGACGTCGGCGGCGGAAACTACCTGCCCGAAATAATGGCCCGCTACGTACTCACTAGCGCGCTCGGGGCAGAAAGCAGTCACCGCGCCTTCACGGTGGAAGACTCCCGCGCCGACCTAGGGGAGGTGCGTTCCGGACGGTTCACAATAGTGTGCGTTGATGGCTCTGCAGGCTTGACGGAGCGCGCGCCGCTCGCCCTCGTCAAGGGTGCACGGGACACTCACCTGTGGTGCGAAAGCGTGCTGGCCGGCGCGGAGGAAGACTGTAACGAAGAGCTGCTCCATTCGACGGGAGTGCTCGAAACGGCACTGTGGGCACAGCTGGCAGGCGTGCATCCACGGCATGCGGAGCTTCGGGCAGCGGATTCAACCCTCGGGGTAGGGCGCTATGTGGCGGGGTGGCAGTGCTAATGCCTAAGACTCTCAGCAGCGGCCCAACCCCGATTGCCGTCGTGGGCCCGACGGCCTCCGGAAAATCAGCACTCGGAGTCGCCTTGGCGCACGAGCTCGACGGGGAAGTAGTCAACGTCGATTCGATGCAGCTTTACCGGGGCATGGACATCGGCACGGCCAAGCTGACGCTGGAGGAGCGCGAAGGTATCCCACACCATCAGCTCGATGTGTGGGACGTGACGGAAACGGCGTCGGTAGCGCGCTATCAGTCCGCTGCCATCGCGGATATCGAGAGTATTCGAGCGCGTGGCAACACCCCGATCTTGGTGGGCGGCTCCATGCTCTATGTCCAATCACTCGTGGATGATTGGCAATTCCCACCCACTGATCCGCAGGTGCGCGCTCGCTGGGAGGCCCGGCGCCAAGAGATTGGTACCGATGCCTTGCACGCAGAGCTTGCCAGCGTGGACCCGGCAGCCGCGGCCATCATCGAAGATAAGGACCCGCGCCGTACCGTGCGCGCACTGGAAGTCATCGAGCTTACAGGCAAGCCTTTCAAAGCCAGCCAGCCACCGAAGAACGCCCCGCCCCGGTGGGGCACGAGAATCCTCGGGTTGCGCACGGAAGCCAGCTGGTTGAACCCGCGCATCGAGCTGCGTAGCCGCCTCATGTTCGACAAGGGGCTGGTGGAGGAAGTAGAGAGCCTCCAAATCCGCGGCTTGAAGGCTGAGTCTACGGCCGGGCGGGCGATTGGCTATGCCCAAGTTCTCCAAGCACAGCGCGGAGAGCTGACATGGGAGGAGACAGTGGAGCGCACTATCACCGGAACCCGCCGCTATGTGCGCCGCCAGCGCGCCTGGTTTAACCGCGATAAGCGGATCCACTGGTTGGATGCTGCGGCTGACACGAGAACGCAGGCTTTGCGTGTCCTCGAAGGGCGTTAGACTCTACTGCTATGAACTTTGCTAAAGGCCACGGAACTGAGAACGACTTCGTCATTGTGGAGGGAACCGAGCCGCTACCAGCGGAAAAGGTAGCGGCACTGTGTGACCGTCGAGCGGGAATCGGCGCCGACGGTGTACTGCGCGTCATCCGCGCCGGTGAACTGCTCGCTTCTGGAGAAATCGATGAGCTCGCGCCGGGTATTAACGCCGATGACTGGTTCATGGACTACCGCAACGCGGATGGCTCCGTGGCGGAAATGTGTGGCAACGGCACCCGCGTCTTCGCGCATTGGGTCCGCTCCCGGGGGTTGGTGGACACCGATACTTTCACCGTCGGCACGCGCGCTGGGGCCAAGCAGGTCACCGTCCACTCCTTCAATGAGACCGCGGCAGAGGTCAGCGTGGAGATGGGACCAGCACAGGTGCTCGGTGTTTCCACCGCCTCGATGGCAGGAGAGAGCTTCGCCGGGCTAGGAGTGGATGTGGGAAACCCCCATTTGGCGGCCGTTATCCCGGGGCTTAGCGCAGAGGCCCTGGCTGGCAAGCGTCTTGAGCAGCCCGTCTTCGATACTGATTTTTTCCCGGCAGGCGTCAACGTAGAGCTGGTGACACCTTTGCGCGATGGTGTGATTCACATGCGCGTCTTCGAGCGCGGGTCAGGGGAGACCCGCTCGTGCGGCACCGGAACGGTAGCGGCAGCGTGCGCCGCGCTTGCCGATTCCTCCCACACCACCGGCCACGTCCGCGTCATCGTTCCGGGCGGCGAGGTAGAGGTGGAAATCACCGAAGATGGCTCCACGCTGACGGGGCCTTCGCGCATCGTAGCAACAGGCGAAACCTCACTATAGGGCTTTTCGGGACGGCGTTTAGCGCCCGTCCCCCTTTTTGTAGTTGGTGCCCAAGGCCAAGGCGGCGCGGCGGGCGGCGAGCCAGGATTCCTTGAGCTCGGCGGCCCGATCATCGGCCACCTTGAGCAAGGATTCGAGTTCGCTGGTGCCAGTATCTGGCGAATTAACCCGCGCATCGAGGCGGCGCAAGAAACGCTGCGCGCCATGCATCTTGTAGTGGAACGCTTCGATAGTGGGGTTCGTGCAGTCGACGTCGGCAAGCGCCGGGCGGTGAAGCGTGCGGTCCGCTAGTGCTTCAGCATCGTCGCTCGTAGCAAACGTGGCGTAGTCCTCGAGGACGCCCGTGATGTCTTCCACCGTGAGCGCAATGGAAGCCCTCAGCGCCGCATGTTCCGAGGCATCGGGGCGGGCGCCGGCCAAGAGCCATAGCGCCCCGCAGATAAAGACGGCGAGAATAACTCCCGGCAGCTTCAGCGTCAGAACCAGTACCGTAGCGGTAACCCCGGCAAGGAGCAGGGCAAAACCCTGACGCTGAGATGCGGAAAAACTCATGCTTACGACTCTACGGTATGCCTAGTGGCCGCCGCAGCCCCCAGAGCCACAGGCGCAGCCGCCGTCGCCACCACAACCACCGGTGGGCAGCGCAATCGAGGCGGTCAGCATCGCCGAGCCCGCAAGAACGGAATCCTTCGGCGGCAGCTCACCAAAGCTCTCCGGCAGGCACAGATCGAAGGGGAAGGTGCCATCCATGACGAGGTGCATGAAGCGCTCACCTGTGAGCTGGTTGTGGCGCCACTCGGATTCCATGACCCGTGCGGAAAAAGTGCAGCCCGGGGTGGGGGATTCGGCGCCGGAACCGGCCGCAACAATTGCCGCGCCAGTGGATTCAAACGTGGCTGGGTAGGCACCCTTCTCGGCTTTGTAGGCTTCAGTGCTGCCGAAGACGGTGACGTCAAGACCCATCGCGGTGAGCTCTACCTGTTGCCACTGCTGGGTGTCCTCGTCGACAAGGAGCGGGCCCTGCGCCAGGTTTGCCGTTGCTTGCGCGAGCACGTTTCCGAAAGGATCGATGATGTCCAGGTAAGCCAAGACATCATTGATCATAGAGACGTGAGCGAAGCCTTGAGTAACGCCCTCGAAGCCGATGAAGGTGGCGAAAGGCTCGACGGCAAGGATATTGAGTTGCGCCCCGGAAGGATCCGAGAACTGAATGAGTTGTCCTCCGCGAACCTCCCCGGTGACTGCCAGCTGGTTGGTGGAAATGGCTGCTTCGACGGCGTCTTGCCAGCGCTCGTAGTTGAGGCCAATGGCCTGCATCTCTGGGTGGGTGGTCTCTTTGACGGTCATGTGGCCCATTGTATCTGGCGCCGCGATGACTCAAAAATGTTGTCGGTGAGCCTTGCCGCCGGGATCGGCACAAGGTCGTGTGCAACGGAGATTCTCTGTTAAGAGGCGTGACGTGCAAGAATAGAAAACAAATGACACAAGAAACCCATGATGATCTCCTCGCGCAGGCTTTTGGTGAGCCCGCGCCCACCTCACCGGAGCCGACTACCGGTGATCTCGACCTAGCTGAGCGCAACGCCTTCCGCCGAGTAACCCGCGAGACCACCATTCGCGCAGAAGACACCACCGACGGCTACGAAGTGGAGTACCGCAAGCTGCGCCTTGAACAAGTAGTCCTCGTAGGAGTGTGGACTGAAGGCACCGTGGCCGAGGTTGAGGCCACGATGTCGGAGCTCGCGGCGCTCACGGAAACCGCGGGAGCCGAAGTAGTAGAAGCCCTGTATCAAAAGCGCGATAAGCCAGACCCGGGTACCTATATCGGCTCCGGCAAAGTGAACGAGCTCAAGGATATCGTGGCTGCCACTGGCGCGGATACCGTGGTGTGCGACGGCGAGCTAACCCCCGGCCAGCTCTCTGCCTTGGAACGCGCTCTCAACACCAAAGTTATCGACCGCACCATGCTCATCTTGGATATTTTTGCGCAGCACGCCAAGTCCAAGGAAGGCAAAGCCCAAGTCTCGCTCGCGCAGTTGGAATACCTCTATACGCATACCCGTGGTTGGGGCGGCAACCTCTCGCGCCAGGCGGGCGGCCGTGCTGGTTCCAACGGCGGCGTCGGTCTGCGCGGCCCCGGTGAAACCAAGATTGAGACGGACCGTCGGCGTATCCGCACGCAGATGGCGCTGCTGCGGAAGGAGCTTAAGGCGATGAAGACGGCGCGTGAGATTAAGCGCTCGCGCCGTGCGTCATCGACGATCCCGCAGATTGCGATCGCCGGCTACACCAACGCTGGTAAGTCTTCGCTCATCAACGCAATGACGGGCGCTGGCGTGCTGGTGGAGGATGCGCTGTTCGCTACCTTGGACCCCACCACCCGGCGCGCCGAGCTTGCTGATGGCCGCCAGGTCGTCTTCACCGATACCGTTGGTTTCGTCCGCCACCTTCCCACACAGTTGGTGGAGGCCTTCAAGTCCACCTTGGAGGAGGTCCTCGCAGCAGACTTGATGCTGCACGTCGTGGACGGCTCAGATCCCTTCCCGCTGAAGCAAATTGAGGCGGTTAATGCGGTCATCTATGACATCGTGAAGGAAACCGGCGAGGAGGCCCCGCCGGAGATCATCGTCATCAACAAGATAGACCAGGCCGATCCGCTGGTGCTGGCGGAGCTTCGCCACGCCCTTGACCGTGACAACGTGGTGTATGTCTCCGCCAAGACGGGGGAGGGCATCGATGAGCTCACCACGCGCGTGGAGCTCTTCCTCAATTCTCAGGACGAGCATGTGCAGTTGCTCATTCCGTTTACTCGCGGGGACGTGGTCGATCGCATCCATACCCAGGGTACGGTGCGCAGCGAGGAGTACACGGGGGAGGGCACGCTTGTCGACGTCCGCCTGCCCGCCTCCATCGCCGCCGAACTCAGCGAATTTCGCGTGACTGGTGAGGACGCTTAGGTTTCGGTGCTCGCGTGAGCCATAATTATGGTTCGTGAGTAATTTTGGCTGGGCCGTCCACGGGGACGGAAAGACGATTAAGCCGGGCGCGGTTGTCGCACCCGAAGAACGATTGAGCTGGGGCCGCACCATCGGCATCGGCATGCAGCACGTGGTGGCCATGTTCGGCGCGACGCTGCTGGTGCCCACCCTGACCGGATTCCCGGTCAATACGACGCTGCTGTTTTCAGGCCTGGGAACAATCCTATTCCTCCTGATTACCCGCAACCGCTTGCCTTCCTACCTGGGCTCCTCCTTCGCGTTCATTGCACCGCTGAGCGCCTCCCAGCAGTACGGCATTGGTGCGCAGGCAGGTTCCGTCTTGGTGACGGGCCTAGTCTTGGTGGCGATTGGTTTCGCGGTGAAGGCGGCGGGCCGCAAGGTCCTTGACGCCGTCATGCCGCCGGCCGTAACCGGCGCCATTGTGGCGCTGATCGGCCTTAACTTGGCACCCAATGCTGCCACCAACTATTCGAGCCAGCCTCTGGTTGCCACGGTGACGCTGGCGGTCATCATCCTGGCCACCGTCGCTGGTCGCGGCATGGTTTCGCGTCTGTCGATTCTTATCGGCGTCGTCGTCGGCTGGGCTTTCGCGGCTGCCACGGGCAACCTGGGCGAGGGGGCCGTGGAGTCCATCCGCGAAGCAGCCTGGATTGGCTTCCCCCAGTTCCATGCGCCGGAGTTCCACGTCTCCGCCATCGCGGCAGCACTTCCGGTGCTGGTGGTGTTGATTGCGGAAAACGTCGGTCACGTTAAGGCAGTCTCTGAGATGACTAAGCGCGATCTCGATGATCTCGCTGGCGACGCCCTCATCGCCGACGGCCTGGCCACCTCCTTGGCCGGTGGTTTCGGCGGCTCCGGCACCACAACCTACGCGGAGAATATCGGCGTCATGGCCGCCACCCGCGTCTACTCCACGGCCGCCTACTGGGTAGCTGCTATCACAGCCATCGCTCTGGCCTTCATCCCGAAGTTCGGCGCGCTCATCTTCACCATCCCCACCGGCGTGCTGGGTGGCGCTTGCATCGTCCTCTACGGCCTCATCGGCATGCTCGGCGTGCGCATCTGGATGGACAACAAGGTCAACTTCAACAACCCGGTTAACCTCACGGCGGCGGCGGTGGCGCTCATCGCGGGTATTGGCAACCTCACTCTCGACGTCTTCGGCGTGACGCTGGAAGGTATTGCCTGGGGCTCTGTCGGCATCATCGTGCTCTACCCGGTGATGAAGAAGCTCTATAGCACCATCGGTGAGGGCCGCGGCGCGAAGTACTAGAGGCGCTTCCGCCGACTAGCGAGGATAAGGGACCGGAGTAAAGGCACCATCTGGGGGCTTTGTTTTAGAAAGCCCCCAGGTGAATTCGTGCAGGAATCTGCATAAGGTGCTTTTACTTCGGTCCCTCTGCGGTATGAAGACGCGCATACACATGGTTCCATTCAAACGGTTTGGGTCAGAAGGTTCTTCTGAGGTCAAATGAACCTTCTAGGCACCTCTATTTGGTTTCCTTGCCCCCAACAGAACCGTTTGAGTAGAGCCTGATGACTGGAACCTTGTGCTAGACAACCAAGCAACAGAAAGCTCCCGCTACCCTCAGCAAAGAGGGAAGCGGGAGCGTGGGCCTTAAGCGGCAGGATGCCGTTTAGGAAGCGTCGAGGTCCTGCTCGATGAGGCCGGCGATCTTCTCCACAGCGGCCTCGTTCTCGGAGGTCACGGTGACTTCGTCGCCCTGCTCGGCGCCGAGAGCCATGATCATGAGGGAAGAAGCCGCATCGGTCTCATCCTCGTCCTCATCGCCAACGAGGGTGAGGAAGATGTCCTCATCGAACTCAGCGGCGGCGTCAGCGATGATGGAGGCTGGACGTGCGTGCAGTCCGACGGAGGAGCCAACCTTGACGGTCTTAGAAGCCATGATGATAATCCTTTCGAATTACGGTATTTCGTGCTTACAAGTGTACGCGGGTTAAGCGCTAGGCGGCAGCCTTGGCTTTGTCTGCCTTCGCAGCAGCTTCTTCAGCAGCCTTGTTAGGCCAGAATTGCTTCATCGCGATGACTGCAATGGCGGAGACGATGACGCCAGCGAGGATGGCCACGAAGTAAGCCCACGCAGGTTCGATAGCGAAGATAACGAAGATTCCGCCGTGCGGGGCGCGAGACATGACGTCCAAGGACATCGACAGAGCACCTGTTACTGCGCCACCGAGCATCATGGAAGGGATGACGCGCAGCGGGTCGGCAGCAGCGAACGGGATAGCACCTTCGGAAACGAAGGACAGACCCAGCAGCCAGGCGGACTTACCGTTTTCCTGCTCCGCAGGCGTGAACAGGTTCTTGCGTACGAAGGTAGCGATGGACAGTGCAATCGGCGGAACCATGCCGGAGGCCATAACGGCGGCCATGATCTTCATGGAAGCCTCATCACCCGTGGACAGGCCAGCAGTAGCGAAGAGGTAAGCAGCCTTGTTGACCGGGCCACCCAAGTCGGAGCACATCATAAGTCCCAGGATGATGCCCAGAAGGACCGCGGAGGAACCGGACATAGAGGACAGCCAGTTCTGCAGGCCTTCCATGATGGCGGCCAGCGGTGCACCGAGCAGCAGGTACATGAGCAGGCCAGTAACCATCGTGGCGAGCAGCGGGATGATGACCACAGGCATGAGGGAGCCGATCCAGCGCGGGACCTTCCACTTGCCAATCCACATAGCCACGAAGCCAGCGATAAGGCCGGTGACCAGACCACCGATGAAGCCCGCACCGAGGGTGACCGCAATGGCACCACCGGCGAAGCCCGGCGTGATGCCCGGGCGGCCCGCCAGCGCGAAGGCAATGTAGCCGGAGAGCGCCGCGACGATGAATCCCATCGAGGCTTGACCGATGGCGAAGAGCACGGCGCCGATGTACAGGGCGAACCCTGCCTTCTTGAAGGTCATCATTTCGCCATCAACCATGACGTCATGCCCCGGCAGGTTGGTCAACGAGTAATCGCTGGTGATGGCCTGCCAACCGTTGGCCATGTCGTAGCCACCGAAGAGGAAGCCCAAGGCCAAGAGGAGGCCGCCGGCAGCGACGAAGGGCACCATGTAGGACACGCCGGTCATGATGGCCTGCTGAATGCGCTTGCCCCAGCCCAGTCCTTCGCCTTCTTCCGCGGAACTAGAGGAGGCTGCGCCTGCCGTGCCTGCCACCTTGTGCGCATTGGGATTCTTGGACGCAGCGATGGCCTCATCGAGCATCACGCCCGGCTCGTTGATGGCGCGCTTGACGCCCGACTCAATGACGGGCTTACCAGCGAAGCGCTCCCGGTCGCGAACGCCGACGTCGGTAGCGAAAATGACGGCGTCGGCAGCCGCGATGGTGTCTGCTGAAACAGCGGTGTTGTTGGAGGAACCCTGGGTCTCTACGGTGAGCTCGACATCGTCGCGCTCCTCGGCGGTCTGGGTGAGGGCGTCGGCCGCCATGTATGTGTGGGCAATGCCGGTCGGGCATGCGGTGACGGCCACGATGTGAGTCTTCTTTGAGTCCACAGCCTTGGTCGAGGCAGGCGCTGCAGCCGCAGCGGCAGGTGCCGATTCACTGGACGTCGCCTTCTTCTTCGGCTTTTCGGCGTTAACCACGTCGAGTACCAGGGAGACGATTTCCTCCTTGGTCTGCGCGGTGCGCAGAGCCTCCAGGAAGTCCTTCTTCACCAGCGCGCGGGCAAGCTTGGAGAGGATCTTCAGGTGTGCTTTACCGCCACCTTCCGGGGCAGCAATGAGGAATACCAGGTGGGCGTCACCATCGGGGCCGGAAAAGTCCACGCCGCGCGAGAGGCGGGCGAAGGCCAAGGTGGGTTCAGACACTGCGGCGGAGCGGCAGTGCGGGATGGCAACCCCGCCGGGAACACCGGTGCCGGCCTTGGCTTCACGCTCGATGGCGGGGCCGGCCAGCTCTTCGATGGAGGTGGCGCGGCCGGTGTCATGGACAAGCGTGGCCAGGTTGGTAATGACTGATTCGATGCTGCCACCGAAGTCGGCGTCGAGCGCCACAAGGTCGGTGGTGATGAGTTCTGATGACATCGGGTAAGTACTCCTCAGTACTGCTAAAGGTCGGTGACGGCCTGAACCGTCGTGTGTTTAATATCGAGTTCTTCAGGGGTTGGTATCTGGGTTCCTGGGAGCGCTGCGGCAGCCGATCCGTAGGCCACGGCCTGACGCAACGCTTCGGGGTAGGAGGCACCGCTGCGGCGGGCGAGGATATAGCCGGAGAGCGAAGAATCGCCGGCACCCACGGTGGAACGGAGGGTAATGGGCGGGGGAGTAGCGGCCCACGCTTCATCGGTGGTGACCAGCACTGCGCCAGCGCCACCTAGGGTGACGAGAACCTCAGGAATGCCGCGCTTGACGACGACCCTCGCGGCCTCGACCACACCGCTAAAATCACCGTTCTCGGCGGCAGCTTCGAGGGCCTGGCCATCAACGTTGGCTAGCTGTCCAAGCTCAAGGCCATTGGGCTTGATGAGATCGGGGCTGGCTACCTCGAGGTTCTCTCCGAGAGCCACCATAGGGGCATCGGAGGTGTCGACGGCTACACGGATGTTGGGGTTCGCCTCGCGAGCGACAGTGATGAGCTGCGTGTACCAGTCGGTGGGAACCCCCTTGGGCAGGGAGCCTGCCATGACGATCCACTCGGCGTTGGCGCAGTGTTCAGCAACGGCCTGTGCCACGTCTTGCTGAACTGACTCATCGAGCGTGGGGCCGGGACCGTTGAGTTTGGTCGTCCGGCCGTCTGGCTCGGTCAGAGTGGTATTGGTGCGCACCGCGCCGGCCGTGTGTACTGCATGTACGGGGATGGACGCGTCATCAGCAAGGGCCAAGAAAGGATCAGCGGGGGCGGCGGGGAGCAGCGCCAAGCTGTCGACGTTGGCGAGCGTTACGGCATGCGTAACGTTGACGCCTTTACCGCCAGCAACGCTGGAGACAGACTCGGCGCGGTGGACAGCACCGGGGTCGAGCGCCTCGTTCAGGCGCACTGTGGCGTCGATGCTCGGGTTGGGGGTCAAAGTAAGGATCATCGTGGACAATGTCCCCTTTCGCGGAGTGCGTATATTGGGGCAAAAGCGCCGCGGCGGCTCGAACAAGAACTTCGGTGCAGATTGCCCGTGGTCAGCGTGAAACTAATGTTGCTTAATGTTGATTATTGCCCGTATGTGTCCGAATGTCAACGGAATCACTGTGGTTTTCGTTGCATTTTTGACCGACTTGTGATGATCTGGATAGAGAAAACATCGTCTCCGTAAGGATATGTGTCATGGAAAACGCATCCCCATCCACCATTAAAGGCACCGGCGTCGTCGCCGGCGTTGCATACGCTGAGGCGGTGTGGGTCCGCCCACGCCCAGAACTGCCCACGGCGGGAGAAACCGTGCCGGAGGAGCAGCGTGATGCTGAGTACGAGCGCTTCCTCGAAGCGGCGGACATTGTTGCCAGCCGCCTTGAGCAGCGGGCAGCTGGGGCCGAAGGCCAGGCTGCTGAGGTTCTCGGTGCTACCGCCGGAATGGTGAAGGACCGAGGCTGGCACAAGGCTGTACGCAAGGGTATTCGTAGCGGCAAGAACGCTGAATATGCAGTTGTTGGTGCCACAGACAGGTTTGTCACCATGTTTGAGGCTGCCGGCGGCGTAATGGCCGAGCGTACGACTGACCTCAAGGACGTGCGCGACCGCGTCATCGCACAACTGCGCGGTGAGCAGGAACCGGGCCTGCCCATGGTTGAAGGGGAGGCGGTGCTGCTGGCGGATGACCTCGCTCCAGCGGATACCGCTACCTTGGACATTGCGCATATCAAGGCACTGGTCACCGAGCTCGGCGGGCCGACGAGCCATACTGCAATCATCGCCCGCCAGCTGGACCTTCCGTGCATCGTCGCAGTTGGCGCTGATCTCCGCTCGATTGAAGCGGGAACCCAGATCTTCGTCGATGGTTCCGTGGGAACGGTGTCCCTTGGCGCGGATCGTGACACCTCACTTAAGGCAGTTGAGGAATACCGCGAGAAGGCAGCGCGAGTGGCCGAGTGGCGTGGCCCTGCCCAGACCAAGGACGGTCACCGCGTGCAGCTGTTGGCCAACGTGGCCGACGGGAACGCAGCTCGCATCGCCTCGGATTCGCAGGCAGAGGGGATCGGCCTGTACCGCACGGAGCTTTCCTTCCTCTCTGCCAGCGAAGAACCGACCGTGGAGGAGCAGGCACGCATCTACGGCAAGGTTTTCAACGCTTTCCCCGAATCCAAGGTCGTCGTTCGAACGCTCGACGCCGGATCGGATAAGCCGATTTCCTACGCCACGTTGGACTCTGAGGAGAACCCGGCCTTGGGTGTGCGCGGCCTGCGCATCGCCCGAAACAACGAGGCGCTTCTCACCCGTCAGCTCGACGCCATCGCACAGGCCGCGGAAAAGCGTGCTGATGGCGCTACCACTTGGGTCATGGCGCCCATGGTGGCCACGGCAGTAGAGGCGAAGTGGTTTGCTGAACTGTGTCGTGAGCGCGGGCTCATCGCCGGCGCGATGATTGAGGTGCCTGCAGCGGCCCTGATGGCCGATACCATCATGCCGCACCTCGACTTCGTGTCCATCGGTACCAATGACTTGACTCAGTACACGATGGCCGCGGACCGCCTGTCGCCGCAGCTGGCCTACCTGACCGATCCGTGGCAGCCGGCCGTGCTGCGTTTGATCCAGCACACGTGCGTGGTGGGTCGCGATAACAATGTGCCGGTTGGTGTCTGTGGTGAGGCCGCCGCCGATCCCATGCTCGCTTGCGTGCTGACTGGCCTTGGAGTCACCTCACTGTCCGCAGCGTCGACCGCAGTTGCGGGCGTTGGTGCACAGCTGGCTGAGCTCACACTCGAGCAGTGCCAGAAGATGGCGGAGGCGGCTATCAACGCCGAAAGCCCAGCAGATGCGCGATCCGCAGTGATTGCGCTGCTGGAGGAATACCAGACTGCCTAGTAGCTCTAGCTTGGTTTAGGCCGCTGCTGAAACAGGGAGGTGTGGTTCCCCGAGAGGCCCCTCGGGGAACCACACCGCCCTTACGCGGTCGTGGGATGAAACCGCCTATTTCTCCGAAGCGATAATCACGTCGATGCCGTGCTCGCGCAGGGCTTCGACGTAGGCGGCTGGAGCAGCGGCGTCCGTAATGACGACATCAATCTCATCGAGCGAGGCAAAGCTGACCAGATAGTCATTGCCGAGCTTCGACGAGTCACACAAGACGACGACGCGATGCGCGTTGGTAACAAAGGCCGACTTGATAGCTGCTTCCTGTGAGTCCGCCGTGGATAGCCCATGGTCGATGGTCAGGGCGTTGGTGCCGATGAAAGCAACATCTGCGCGCATCAGCGCCATGGTGCGAAGGGCGGTATCGCCGACGACGGCTTGGGTGATCGCGCGCACCGTGCCGCCTAGGAGCTGCACCTCGGAAACACCATTGCTGGCCAACGAGAGGGCGATCGGTAGGCTATTCGACACAATGCTGAACTGGCCAGCAGAATAGCGCTGTCCGATGAGGTCAGCGAGGGCGTTGGTGGTAGTTCCAGCGTCGATGAAGATACTGCCCCCGTCGGGAAGCTGCTCTAGTGCGGCGCGGGCGATAGCCATTTTCGCGCCCGTGGCGGAACGCTGACGAGTATCGAGTGTAAATTCTGCAGTCTGGAACGATTGGGAAGCAACCGCACCGCCATGAACGCGGTGGACAACTCCTTCCCGGTCTAAGACCGCGAGGTCGCGGCGAATCGTCTCAGCGGTAACATCGAAGCGTTCGGAAAGCTCAGTGACATTGACTCGGCCTTCGACGGCGGTCAATGACGCAATTTGTCGGCGACGCTCTTCTGCGTACATAGTTCCTCCCAGTGAAGTTTGCCTGTGGTAGTCGCTGCGCCCGGCGGTGATAATAAGTGGGGCCGGGGCATGTGAGCGAAGAGAGCAACGAATGTTGCGGCGATGCTTCTATTGTCCCACTGAATGCGAACAAAACGGAACCAAACAAATAAAAGCTCACATTGCTGGCGGCAAACGTGCGAGAAAAACAATGTTTATACTGCATGTTTGCAAATGTGTGATGTCGGACGCTTAAACGGCGCGATTCGGACATGTACACACACAAGGGGGTAAAAAGAAAAAATCCCTCCCTCCAGTTCGCCCGCACCGAGTGGAAATAAGCGGTGGCGTGGGCAACCGGTTGGGGGAGGGATAGTTGTGGCTTAGGGGTGCCTAAAGCTTGCGGAACACCGATACAACCTTGCCCATGATTTCGGCCTCATCGCCCTTGATGGGAGCGTAGGCGTCGTTGTGGGGGAGGAGCCACACTCCAGAAGAATCGCGGTGGAACTCCTTTACAGTTGCTTCTTCGCCTTCGAGGAGTGCAGCGACGAATTCGCCTTCTTCGGCGACGGACTGGGAGCGGATAATAACCCAATCGCCATTGAGGATTCCGGCGTCCTGCATAGAGTCGCCGACGACCTGCAGCATGTAAAGCTCGCCGCTTCCCAGGATCTCACCTGGCATGGGGAAGTAGCCGTCGATGTTTTCTTCGGCGGTGATAGGAGAGCCCGCGGCGATGCGGCCGACTACTGGGATGTAGTTCGGCGTTGCTGCATCCTCGGGGACGTCGGGAGTGGACTGCCCTGCTGTGGTGTTGGCCTGCCCGGCTTTGCGGCCCGGCTTCTTTGGATCGTCGGCGCCGGGGAAGTGGCGCACATCAACGGCGCGCGGCTTGTTTGGATCGCGGCGAAGAAAGCCCTTCTCCTCTAGTTGCTTCAACTGATAGGCCACGGAAGACGTGGACTGTAGGCCTGTTGCATCGCCGATTTCTCGAATGCTTGGCGGGTACCCGCGCAGCATGACAGCGTCATGGATGACTTCCAAGATGCGGCGCTGACGGGCGGAAAGTGAGTCGAGGGTAGGTTGGTCGCTTCGCTTCGGCTTGCGGGGCATTCTTACTCCTAGGGCTATCGGTGTGCGCAAAACAGCGCGTCGGGTTGAGGCGTGCAGGACGCTGGTGGGCATCGCGGTGACGTCTCGTTGGTTGCTCATCGTGGCGTGCGCCGTATTGGTGTTTCCGTTTCCTTTTTAGCACGTAAAGAAAAAATGTTCGACTAACGCCGCTTGGATGTGGACAAACTTTCGAGCGCCTGCTATAAATCGAACATACAGACCAAATCGAACGGTTGGTCGATGGAAGTGTTCGACGATGTCGAACCTCGCTCTTACACTTCAGGCATCACCACAATGAAGAAGAAGTCCTGGAAAGGAACTGTCATGGCCATTGCACTTAATACCAGCTCTGCTCTGCATGGAGTAACTCCCGAGAAGTCCGGAAAGGGTCCTGTGCTCGTCCCGCCCGCGGCCGTGTGGGAACCTGAGCGGTGTCACTCGTTCGCGTTAACGCGTGAAAGTGGTTTGTCGCGTGTTCGAACGCTCGAGCCGAGAGATAGAACACAGGGGCGCACAGATCGAATAGGGGATTCCTCAGTTTCATACCAGCGTGCTGCGTCCCTACCTCGCCGTAGCGGCTCGAACGTAGGTAACTATGTTCTTGGAGCAGTTTTCGGTGCAGCGGTATTTATCGGCACCGTGTGGGGTGGTCTTAGTATTGATGGTGAGGCCCCTAGCGCTAGCGGTGCATCAGCCACAGCGGTTGTTTCTTCGCGCTAGACTTCCCGAGGGGCCGGAAGGCGTCTGCGCAGCGGTCGAGAGGAAGGATACGGCACAGTGTATTGCCCGTTCTGTCACAACGAACAGTCACGAGTGATTGACTCCCGAGTGATCGACAGTGGAACGTCAATTCGCCGACGTCGCGAGTGTGCTGCATGCCGAGGCCGGTTTACCACCATCGAGAAGGCTGTCTTGTCGGTGGTCAAACGTAATGGCTTGGCCGAGCCTTTCAGCCGGGACAAGCTAATCCGCGGCGTGAAGCGCGCGTGCCAGGGGCGGGATGTTAGCGATGATGCCTTGAAAAAGCTTGCGCAAGAGGTCGAGGAAACCGTGCGCAGTCACGGATCGTCACAAGTCAACGCCAACGATATCGGCCTTGCTATCTTGGAACCCCTGCGTGACCTCGATGAGGTGGCCTATCTTCGCTTCGCCTCGGTATACAAGTCTTTTGAGAGCGCCGACGACTTTGAATCCGAAATTCGCCTCATGCGCCGGCGCGACCGCGACAGCTTCTAACGTTTTAGCGCAGCTTGTCCGCGGCTTTTTGGATTCTCCGCACGGACACCGCATGCGCGGTACCCAGGCGTTGTGCGAAGAGCGATACGCGCAACTCCTCGATCATCCAGTAGATGTCCTTGACCTCACGGGTCTTCTCGCGGCCGGCGGGCAGCGTGCGCAAACGATTGTTCAGATATGCCTTCGCTTCGTCGACATCGGCTTGGCGGTCGGCATCCCGATCCGGGTCTAGATTCATGTCCTCGAGCCTGATGCGCGCGGCTTGGATATAACGCGGCAGGTGGCGAAGGTGCTGCATGCCGTGCATAGTGATCGCATTCGGGGGCAACAAGAACTTCAGCTGACCGCGAATATCATCGATTGCCGGCCCCTCCCACTGATTGAGCTCAGCGTTGAGGTTCGAATACTCTGCCAAGCCTGGGGCGATCGCGACCACCGCCTGGCGGACGCGGCCTGGCACCTCCGGTTTAACCGCGTTGAGAAGAGTGGTGAATTCACCAGGACTTCGTACCGGCCCGCCCTTCTCCATCATGATGTCGCGTACTGCGGCGACCCGAGCATCGTTGACGAGACCTTCGGCCCCGCCGTGCGGGTAGGCGTCGACAGCAACCCGCTGCTGCAGGGGCAGGCCCTTGACCATATGCTGCGTGTTTACGGAAATCTCTCGGAGTAGCAGCGTCAGGGTGGTGGTGATCATGGAGGCGTCGGCAGCCGCCTTGGTTGGATGCACCTTCAGCGCCACGCCCTCCTTCGTAGCGACAAGTGCAGGATAAGCGGTGACCTCATGCCCATCAACCACCGTGGTCACTTCCTCATCGATAGCGCCCAGCGTGTCTTCCGACCATTCCTTGACGGAAGCGGATTCGGCGGCGCGGCCGACGCGCGACACGGAGGACGAGATATGCCCGGCTTGGCGTTGCACGAGCGCCTTCAAATCGCGATCGGAATCGATGATCTTGCCCCGCTTGTCCACTGCGGCATAGTTCATGCGCAAATGGGGCGGGAGCTGATCAGGGCGGAAGTCAGCCGCGTTGATGCCCTGGCCGCCCATGTCCCGTAACACAGCTGCGAGCTGGTCGATGAGCGCTCCTTCATAGGGAAGGAGCTTGGGCAAGGCCCGCTCAGCGAACTCGGGGGCCGGAACCACAGTACGGCGCAGCGCTTTCGGTAGCGAGCGGATCAGCTCAGTGACAAGCTCTAGACGCAGGCCCGGCACGAGCCAGTCGAATCCCTCAGTATCCAATCCGGCCAGCAGTGGAACGGGAACCCTGAGCGTGACGCCGTCAAGCGGGTCACCTGGCTCGAACTTATAGGACAGGTCGTAATCGATGCTTCCCTTCAACCACCGATCCGGGAAGGCGTCCTCAGTGACATCGTGGTCATCCTCGAGGAGTGCTTCTGGGTCGAAGTCCAGAGAATGCTTGTTTTTCTGTTTCTTCCACCACGAGTTGAAGTGTCGGGCAGTGGTCACAGATTCCGGGATGCGCTGATCGTAGAAGTCGAAAAGCGTGTCCTCGTCTACAACGAGACCGCGGCGCCGTGCTTTTTCTTCGTATTCGGAAGCCTCGGCAAGCTTGCGCTTGTTGTCGTGGAAGAAGTTATGGTGGGTGGTCCAGTCGCCGTCGACAAGCGCATTGCGGATGAACATGTCACGTGCCGCAACGGGATCGACGCGATGGTAGGGAACGGTTCGATCGGCCACCACGGTGACTCCGTAGAGGGTCGAGCGCTGGGTGACTACCGCGGAGCCCCGCTTGCGCGACCACGTCGGGTCCGAATAGTTGTGCTTGAGCAGGTTCTTGGCCAGCTTTTCTACCCAAGCGGGGTCGATGGCCGCTACGTCGCGGGCCCACAAACGTGAGGTCTCCACCAGCTCAGCCGCCATGAGAAATTCTGGCGGTTTCTTTGCTAGTGCTGAACCGGGGAAGATGAGGAAGCGGGTATTTCGTGCGCCAATGAACTCCTTAGAGTTTCCATCGCGTGCGCCGATATTGGACAGCAAGCCAGACAGCAGGGACATGTGGATGTCATCCGCTCGGCGCTCGGTGCTCTCCTGGGCCGTCCAACCGAGCTGCTTAGCGACATCCCTGAGTTGTCGAACCAGATCAAACCACTCGCGGATGCGCATGTAATGCAAGAAGTCTGCCTTCATCCGCTTGCGGAAAGCATTGCCGCTCATCTCATCGCGAGCTTCTTGGACAAAGTCCCACAGGTTGAGCATCGCCATAAAGTCTGAGGACTTGTCCTTAAAGCGAGCATGGGCCTGGTCGGCTTGGGCCTGTTTGTCGATGGGGCGCTCGCGCACATCCTGGATTGTCATCGCGGCAACGATGACCATGACGTCGTGCAGGCATCCGGAGGTGTTGGCTTCAACGAGCATGCGAGCCATGCGCGGATCTACCGGGATGCGGGCAAGATCCCGCCCAATGCGTGTCAGCACCGGTAGCCCGTCTTTCTCCTTGCCCTCGAGTGCGCCCAGCTCGTGGAGGAGGAGCAGGCCGTCACGCACGGCTTTGGGCTCTGGGGCCTGGACGAAGGGGAAATCAGCGATGTCGCCGAGGCGCAGCGAAATCATTTGGAGAATAACGCTGGCTAGGTTAGTGCGCAGAATCTCAGGGTCGGTAAACTCCGGCCGGGAGAGGAAATCCTGCTCGCTATACAGACGGATAGCAATGCCATCGGCCACGCGACCACACCGCCCTGAACGCTGGTTAGCGCTGGCTTGGGAAATCGGCTCGATGGGCAATCGCTGCACCTTAGTGCGGGTGGAGTAGCGCGAGATACGTGCGGTTCCGGTATCCACGACATAGCGAATGCCCGGCACCGTCAGGGAGGTTTCGGCGATGTTGGTGGAGAGCACGATGCGGCGCCCCTTGTGTGAGCGGAAAACGCGATGCTGCTCCTGGTTGGACAGGCGCCCAAAGAGCGGAGTGACTTCCACGTTGCGCCAATGACGCCCCTCAATCGCTTCCATTGCATCGCGGATATCGCGCTCGCCTGGGAAGAAGCACAGGATATCTCCTTCGCCTTCCGCCATGAGCTCCTCGATGGCTTCACACAGGGCGTCCAGTGGATCGAGGTCAATGGTCTTTCCCCCTGACTCGACTTCGAGGGGACGGTAGCGGATTTCTACCGGGTAGGTGCGCCCGGACACTTCGATGATCGGCGCGGGCTTCCCTTCAGCGTCAGCGAAGTGTTCGGCGAAACGCTCCGGATCGATCGTCGCGGAGGTGATAATGACCTTGAGATCCGGACGCTTGGGAAGCAGCCTCTTGAGATAGCCGAGGAGAAAATCGATATTGAGGGACCGCTCGTGGGCCTCATCAATAATGATCGTGTCGTAGGCGTTGAGGAAGCGGTCGCGTTGCATTTCCGCCAGCAGGATGCCGTCGGTCATGAGCTTCACGGCTGTGGTCGAGGAGACACGGTCATCGAACCTGATGGCGTAGCCAACGGAGTCCCCGATTGATTGGCCGAGTTCCTCCGCAATGCGCTCGGCGACGGTCCGTGCTGCGAGTCGTCGCGGCTGGGTATGGCCGATGAGACCCCGGCGTCCACGGCCGAGCTCTAGACAAATTTTGGGAATTTGAGTGGTCTTGCCCGAACCAGTCTCGCCGGCAATGATGACCACCTGATTATTCTCGATGGCCTCGGCGATATCGTCCCGCCGTCCGGTAACGGGAAGCTGCTCGGGGTAGGAAATCGACGGCACGTTTACGTCGATGGCGCTCACTTTTTCCTGGGCAGATGCAATATCAGCCCCGATAGCTGCAAGCGCTTTGGGGGAGCGAGCCTTGCGGAGGCGGCGGCGGAAAGCACGCTCATCACTCAAGGAAACTGTCGTGAGGGCGTTGTAGAGGTCTTCGCGAGTAGCAGTCATAGTCGACCTAGAAGTCTACTCGGAAGTGCTTTTCGCTCACAGGTCGAGGTGGAGAAATTGGTACTCTTGTGGTGACTGTGTGAAAAGAGATTACAGAAGGGCAGAAGTGTATGACCAATCCTTTTGATCCGAAACCGGATGACAACGGCTCCCACGGCGGGTTCGGCAACAATCCGGGAAACAACGCCAATAACTCCTCGGGAAACAATGGCGGCCTGCCGCGGTATGAACCCACCACGCACCCAGAGGATCAGGCTGGCTTCGGCCAGTCCGGCAGTTATGGCAATTACGGTGGCGAGTCCTACGGCGCTCAGCCCTATGGTGGCAATTCCTATGGCGCCTACAACGCCGGTCAGCCGGGATACGCCGGGGCAAGCTACGGAGGCGATTCCGGATATGAGGGCCCTGGTCCGGGCGCCGGCCCTGCCTACACGGGCCCAGTCAGCGCCCTAGAGGCGATCAAATGGGGCTTCAAGGCTGCGCTGGGTAATGCGATGCTGTGGGTGCTGGGTGCTGTCGTGGTGTTCTTTATTCAGGTTATTCCACAAATTGGCATCAGCGTTGGCGAGCAGAACGCCGATGGTACGGGCGCGAGCGTCATGGTGAGCTTCTTCTCCTTTGCCGTGTCTATACTCTCCATCGTTATCTCTTTGATTGTGTACCGCTTGGCCTATCGCGAGATCGATAAGCCAAGCCCCACGTGGGGCACTCTTTTCCAAGGTGTTCGCTGGGTGTCGCCGCTTGTGGTGAACCTGGTCCTGGGTATTCTTGGCGCTATAGCCCTCGTGATTGTTGTCGTCATTGTGTTTGCTGTGGGCTTCGGCGGGGCCTCTGCAATGGATATGCAGAACGTCGAGAACCTCGGAGACGGGGAGATTCTCGCGCTCGTCGGTTCCATCTTCGGTATTCTCGCCGTGCTCATGCTGATCGGGCTATTCATCCAGCCCTTCTTTACCCTCATGCCCTGGTTGGCAGCGGATACCTCCTCAATCGGTGAGGCGTTCTCGCAGGGGCTCAAGCTAGGCAAACAGAATTACAGCCACATCCTGCTGTTCATCGTTCTTACGGCTCTCATGTTTGCCGCGTCCTTCATCACGTTGGGCTTGGCGCTGGTAGTCATCGCACCGGCTATGCAGCTGGCAACCGCGCACCTGTGCCGCCAGTGTCAAGGGCGTTATGCCCCCGCAGCCTAAACACTAAAGGCCACACGTAGCGCATTTAACGCGCGCCGCCGCCCTGACTGTCCTCTTCGGATAGCCCTTTCACAGAGGAGGGCCTAGACAAGGAGGCCGGTCAGTGGCGGCTTTGGCGTTTTGAGTGTCGCGCTGGGGCACGCGTGTTGATCAGAGGGAGCTGACTAGGGAGACGAAAAGAGGTCCCGAGAGCGCTCGACGGCGTCCTCAAATGCGCTGGTGACCAGTGTCCCGAAAGTGCGGTATTCATCGGCGCGGGCAGCAGACGATCGGAAAACGAGTCCAACCTGGCGTTCCGCCGTTACCGTGGGGGCGAAATGGGCGACCGCAAGCTGAGGGTTTTGGCATTCCGTTGCGAGCGCTGATTCAGGGACAAGGGTAGTGCCGAGGTTTCCCATGACAAGCTGCAAAATAGTGGTCAATGACGAGGCGCGCGTGACGGCGTTGGTGGCCTCGGAGGGGTTCACTTTCGCGCGGCGGCACAGGTCGAGGACTTGGTCGCGGAGGCAGTGGCCGTCATCAAGCAAGAGCAAATCGAGATGCTCGAGCTCCGACAGCGTGAGGTCATCGCGCCCTGCGAGTGGATGCGCCGCTGGAGTTACTGCGGTGAAGGCCTCGGTGTAGAGAGGGATCTCCACCATGCCGGGAGCCTCAGTGGGTAGTGCAGCAACGGCTAAGTCAAGGTTTCCTTCGCGCAGCTTACTCAGAAGATGCTGGGTTTGCTCCTCGACGAAGCGGGGCTCCAAATCGGGGTAAGCATCATCGATGGATCGCAACAGACCCGGCAAGATATAGGGCGCGATGGTCGGGATGATGCCGATGGTGAGGGGACCGGTGAGTGTGCCGTTGGCGCCGCGGGCTTGGCTCAGGAAGGCATCGGAGGCTTCGAGGGCCGCCTTTGCATAGGGCAGGAGCATCTCGCCGGTGGACGTCACGATGACCTTGCGGGTGGAGCGTTCAATGAGCTGCACTCCCAGTCCTTGCTCGAGCGCGACGAGGGCTTGGGAGAGCGAAGGCTGGGAGATATCGAGCTTGGCGGCCGCGGAGCCAAAGTGCTTGTTCTCTGCGATCGTGACGAAGGTACGCAACTGGGCGAGGGTCGGACGATACTCCTTATTGTTCATGCCTATAACTCTAACACCTATAATTCGCGGAGCCTATTGACGCGCGAAATCTTTCGTGGCATACTTAACAGGCGTACGGCTGCGTACCAGCTAAAAGGCAAAGTGGTGTGCGGTCGTAGAGATCTGCATCACTTTTGAGCATTGTTGTGACTATTGAAGGAGATGAGTCTTCTATGCCTATTTTGACTGTTGGCGAGAAGTTCCCGGAGTTCGATCTGACCGCGCTGAAGGGTGGCGACCTCCACGACGTCAACGCTAACCAACCGGAGGACTACTTCGAGCAGGTATCTCTGGACAAGTACCAGGGAATGTGGAAGGTTGTGTTCTTCTACCCGAAGGACTTCACCTTCGTCTGCCCGACTGAAATTGCGGCCTTCGGCAAGCTGAATGAGGAGTTCTTGGACCGCGATACCCAGGTCCTTGGCGGCTCCATCGATAACGAGTTCGCACACTTCAACTGGCGTGCAACCCACCCAGAGCTGAAGGAAGTTCCGTTCCCGATGTTCTCTGATATTCGCCACGACCTGATCCGTGCCCTCGGTGTGGAGAATGCCGACGGTGTTGCTGACCGCGCTACTTTCATCATCGATCCGGACGGTGTTATCCAGTTCGTGTCCGTGACTCCGGATGCTGTCGGCCGCAACGTGGATGAGGTTCTGCGTGTGCTGGACGCCCTGCAGTCCGAAGAGGTCTGTGCCTGCAACTGGGAGGCTAATGACCCGACCAAGAACATCGACAAGCTCGAGGTTGTTCAGTCCGCTCTGTAAAGCAGCACTAAGCACAACCGTCCAACCTTAAAGGAGTTACATCAATGTCCATCGAAAACCTGAAGTCCGCGCTTCCGGCATATGCTAAGGATCAGAAGCTCAACATTGGTTCCCTTACACGCACCACCGAGCTGAATGAGGAGCAGCTGTGGGGTAGCTTGGTCGCTGCTGCCGCTGCGACCCGCAATGATCTGGTGCTGTCGGAGATTCTCGAGGAAGCCCGCGAGCACCTCAGTGAGGAAGCAATTGACGCAGCTCTTGGCTCCGCCACGGTGATGGCTATGAACAACGTGGCCTACCGTGCAAAGAGCTGGTTGGGCGATGATTTTGCCCAGGTCAAGTTTGGTCTGCGCATGAATATCATTGCTAAGCCCGGCGTGGAAAAGGCCACGTTTGAGCTGTGGAGCACCGTTGTCTCCGCCATCAACGGCTGCGAGCACTGCCTGTCCGCACACGCCAACACCCTCTTGGAGGAGGGCGTGACCAAGGAGCAGATCTGGGAAGGTATCAAGGTAGCTGGCGTCATCGAGGCTGTGGCCCAGGCGCTGCAGGCCGAGGCCGTGCGCACCGCTGAGTAAAACCAGCTAGCACTTTTCTAGCTAAACGTAGAGTCCCACTGCCCGCATTAGGCGGGAGGTGGGGCTTTCTGTTTTGGCCCATCGGGGAGGGGCGTCGGTGCGTAGAGGTCGCGTCGGGCGGCTCTTTTCTGCCTAGCCGACGACCCCGCCGAAAGCGACGCCGATGCCATAAGTGACGGCCAGGCCCAGTGCACCACCGATGACGAGGCGGAGCACGGAACGCCCAGTGTTCGTGTCGGCGAGGCGGGCGGAGACGTAGCCTGTGATGGCAAGAGCGACCAAGGTAACGATGGCGACTGTTGCTGCAGCCATGCTCATGGGGGCGAGGAAGATCGACAACAGGGGGAGTGCGGCGCCGGCGAGGAAAGATATGGCCGACCAGAACGCCGCGTGCCATGGATTTGTCAGGTCTTCGCCGTCGATGCCCATTTCAAGCCGGAGGTGTGCTTCGAGAAGTCTATCCTCGGCAGCGATCTCACGGGCGGCAGTGTCCGCGGTTTCGGTGTGCATGCCGTAGCTGGCGAGCATGGAAACGAGCTCGGCATGCTCTTGTTCGGGGATTTCCGCCAGCTCGCGGGTCTCCTTGTCGATCATCATCCGCTCGGAGTCACGCTGAGCGGACACCGAGACGTATTCTCCGAGCGCCATGGAAGCGGCGCCAGACACGGTGGCTGCCAAGCCTGCGGTGAGGATGGTGCTTGCCGACGCCCCCGAACCCACCACGCCGAGTAGAAGCGCGGCGACAGAGACGATACCGTCGTTGGCGCCAAGAACGCCTGCCCGCAAAGAGTTGAGGCGCGCGTTGTGTGAAGATCCGTGGGGTTCGTTGCCATGGTGGGGCATTGCCAGCTCCTCGATGTCCAGAGTGTCCGCGTCGTGCTCTAGTGCTCTCGCAATTGTCTAGAGAACTTCTTACTCTCCAGTATTGTTGCTGGTCAACGCCCTGTAAAGCGTGTGTAGGCTTAGCTGAATGCAGGGAGCGAAGGCTTAGACAATAGTGCCAGTCCATTCGCCACAGGCGGCGCCATCCACGGACAGCCCCATGGTGAAAACCTGGTCGGTGAGTTCAAAATGAGCCGTTGGCACGGTGACTACGAGCTCCTCGGGGGTGTACGTGTAGTGATAATCGACGGGCCGGTGGGCATCCCTGGTGTCCTCACCAAAAGACGCGATTTCCATGGAGACGAGCTGGTCTCGCTCGAAGTGGATGATGAGTTGAAGATCGAGGGTGTGCAGCTTAAACACGACGTCACGGTGGTGAGGAAGGCCTCCGAGAAGCCAGTGGACCGTGACGGCGTCATCCTGCGTTTCAAAGTGAACGCCCGCGAGGCGAATACTGGTGGCTGGGGAGTCTGGAGTATTCATAGCGCCACCCACTGTACTCCCCATGCCACTACTTGAAATCGAGAGAAAAGTATTCAGATTTGGTGAGATGCAGGACCTTCTCGAAGAGCCAGCAAAAGAGCAGCGCAAGGGCGAGTGGCAGGACGAGGTATACGAAGGTGATGATCATTACGTTGCCAGCGCTCCAGCCCCAGCCTTCGTAGTTGAGGGCGGCCAAGGGGCCCATGAGGCCGGAGATGCCGAAGCCAGCGGAAATCGGGGTACCGGAAATCCCTAGGGCGCCGCCGACGCCGCCCAAGACGGCCGCGGAACAAATTACCGGGAGGAAGGTCACTGGTTTGGACAGCATATTGGCCATCTGCACCTTGGGGGAACCGAGGACGTGCAGGATGGAGGTGGCGAAGCCGTTGACGCGCCAACCAGCAACCAGGAGGGTAAATCCGGCGGCCACGGCGCCCAGGTTGGCGGTACCGGAGGCAACGCCGTCAATGAAGATGGCAGTGGCAATGCCAACGGTGGAGACTGGGGAGACAATCATGATGGCGAAGAGGATAGCGAGGACCACGCCCATAAGGACCGGCTGCAAAGTGGTTGCGCCGTTGACCAAGTTGCCCAACCACAGGGTGAAGACCTTAACAACGGGGTAAGTGACTACCCATCCAATCGTGCCCGCGACCAGAGTCACAATGGTGGAGAGCAGCAAGATTGAGTAGTTCTTGAGTTTATCGCCGATGAAAAGAAGCAGTCCCACCGCGATGGCTGCGGTAAGTCCTGAGTTAATCACAAGGCCAGTACCTTTGAGGAAGAAGCCGCCCTCGGGATTCACTGTGGCCACGCCGGAGCCGCAGAAGGAGGCAATACCCACCGCGGCGGTTTGGATGGGTGTCATCTTGAATTCGATGCCAATGAGGACACCGATCATGACGGGCAAAAGGCTAGCGGCCAAACCGGTGAGGGCCATGACGGTGGCGGCGCCAGACCAGAAGGGCAGCAGAGCCTTGGCCAGTTCGCCCAGTAGAGCTTGCGGAACCAGCGACACCACGACGGCGATGGAGATGCCGTTGAGGACCTTCATGGTGAAGGAACCGGGTGTGAGGCGCTCGGCCGCGGGGGCTGCGCTGGCGTGAGGAATTGGGGAAAGCTTGCGTTCGTCTATCTGTTGTGCCGTGCTCATTCTCCAATCATACGAATAATATGCGATGAACGGAAAATATTAATTCAGAAAAGGGGGTATTAATAGTCCCTGCTTATGCGCCCTAGTACTCCACGCGCAGCTCAGAAAGCCGTACTTCCCCGGCTTCATCGGAGGCATCGAGATCTACGATGCCAACGAGCTGATAGGAGTTATCACCCTCTGGGTCCTTAAGGATCTGACGCACGGTCCACGACCGCGAGCCGCCAACTCCACGAGCGCCCGAGCCCGTGTCACCCTTATCCAAGACAAAATATTCCTGCCCCCTAGCCGCTGGCCCAGTGTCGATGTCATCGTAATCATCGAAGTAGTCATCGAGGGCGCGGCCGAAGTCGGGGATCTCCTCCAAGTAATCCAATAGGTTTGCCAAGCGCTCTTCCTTCTCCAAGGCAAAGAGCTGAGCAAGGCGGAAGAAGTAGTTGCGCACCATGATGCTGAAAGCCCGCTGATTCGCGGTCAAGGCAGTGGGAGCCTCAACTCCAAAGGCCAACTCGCGGTCCAAATCCTCCTGGGAAATGGGGGAGTCCTCGCCAGCCATCTCAGCCCACTCGTCGACAAGCGAAGAATCTACTTGGCGGATAAGCTCCCCGAGCCAGACGATGATGTCCTCGAGTTCTTCTGTGAGGAACTCCGCGGGAATCGACTGCTTGAGCGTGCGCCAGGCATCCGTCAGGTAGCGCAAAATGACGCCTTCCGAGCGGGCAAGACCGTAGGTGGCGACGAGATCGGAAAAAGTCATGGCGCTCTCCAGCATGTCGCGCACTACAGACTTAGGCCGCAGCTCGAACTCCTTAGCCCATGGGTTGGTCTGGCAGAAGGTCTCATAGGATTGTTCGAGGAGTTCTTCCAGGGGCTTTGGCCACGTGATGTCTTCCACGATGGCCATGCGCTCGGTATAGTCCACGCCCTCCGCTTTGAGAGCTGCTATCTCCTCACCGCGCCGCTGCTTCTGTTGAGCAATAAGCACCTGGCGTGGATCATCCAGCACCGATTCAAAGACAGAGATGACATCGAGGGCATAGGTCTCGGACTCGGGATCCAGCAAGGTGAGTGCCGCTAGCGCGAAGGGGCCTAAAGGCTGGTTGAGGGCGAAATCGCGCGGCATCTCACGGACCACGTGGTAGGGGCGGCCGTAGATATCGAGCCCCTTCGTAGACTTTTGCACCACGCCCGAATTGAGGAGGCCTCGGAACAGACTCAACGCTGTGAGGATGTCCTCGTTCTGGCGGGCGCGCGTGTTGTGGCTCGTGCGGAGCAGGTGCTTAAGGTGCTCGTAGCCGTTGCCGTGGCGGGCGAGCACGTTGAGCAACATGGAGTTGGACACTCGGAACTGGGACGTCAATTGCTCCGGCTCGGCGTCGATAAGCCGGGCGTAAGTCTGCTCCGACCACGACACTTCACCGTCGCGCGCAGACTTCTTCTTCAGCTTCTTGAGGCGGGCCGGGTCATCGCCCACACGGCGCCGCGCTTTGGCGTTCTCAATCTCATACTCCGGCGCCTGCACTACGACGGTGCCTTCCGTGTCATAACCGGCGCGGCCAGCGCGGCCGGCAATCTGGTGAAACTCACGGGATTTCAGAATGCGTTGGCGGGTCCCGTCGTACTTGGCCAAACCCGTCATCAGCACTGTGCGGATGGGGACGTTGATGCCCACCCCCAAAGTATCGGTGCCGCAAATAATCTTGAGAAGGCCCTTCTGAGCCAGGCGCTCAACCAAGCGCCGGTACTTCGGCAGCATGCCAGCGTGGTGGACACCGATTCCCTTACGCAGAAGCTTAGAGAGGTCTTTGCCAAACGTCGTGGTGAAGCGGAAGCCTGCGAGCTCCGCGGCAATGGCCTCCTTCTCCTCTGCGGTGATGATCTTCGACAGCGAAGTGAGCGCCTGCGCACGCTCTGAGGCTTCGCGTTGGGAGAAGTGGACGACGTAGATGGGCGCCTTGCCATCGGCGAGCAATTCTTCGATTGTT
Organism: Corynebacterium sp. HMSC070E08; assembly: GCF_001808895.1. NCBI lineage: Bacteria > Bacillati > Actinomycetota > Actinomycetes > Mycobacteriales > Corynebacteriaceae > Corynebacterium > Corynebacterium sp. HMSC070E08. Next base: position 48,478 of record NZ_KV794784.1, on the reverse strand, counting down.
TCGTGGACCGCGGAAAAGACATAAGAGAAGTCGAGGGGCACCGGGCGAGTTGTTCCCGCTACCAGCGTCGTCGTGCGGCCGGTACGCTCCGTCAAATCCTTCTCCAGCCATGCGGTATCGCCCAGGGTGGCGGACATGAGCAGGAACTGGGCCTTCGGTAGCTCCAGGAGCGGTACCTGCCAGGCCCAGCCGCGATCGGGTTCGGAGTAGTAGTGGAACTCGTCCATGATCACTTGATCGATGGCGGCTTCCGCGCCATCGCGTAGCGCAATATTGGCCACGATCTCAGCGGTGGCGGCGATAATCGGGGCGGAGCCATTGACCGTGGCATCGCCGGTCATCATGCCGACGTTCTCGGGGCCGAAAATCTCGCAGAGAGCGAAGAACTTTTCGCTCACCAAGGCCTTGATGGGAGCGGTGTAGAAGCTGCGCTGGCCGCGTGCTAAAGCAATGAAGTGGGCGGCGTTGGCCACCATGGATTTACCAGAACCGGTGGGGGTGGCCAAGATGACGTTATCCCCGGCGAGAACACCAAGGGAGGCCTCTTCCTGCGCCGGGTAGAGCGAGATACCGCGGCCGGAAGTCCAGGACAAAAATGTGTCCCAGATGGCCTCATCAACCATCGACTCGGGGACTTCGGCGAGATCGGGCAACATCTGAGAAAGGTTCACCCGTCCCACCTTAGGCGAAAAGCTCTATTAACCAGAGCGTCGGCCCTGCGCCCCAACTTCACTGCCCTGCCTCTAATTGTGCGGCTGGGCAAGATATGCTTAGACGTCGTCATCCATGTCTAAGCCGGGGCCTTCATCGCGGCCGTAGTTGTCTTCGCGGTCATCGATATCTTCGGACAGGATGTCCGAGCTGTCATCGAGGCCAGCAAGAAAGGCCTCAAAGTCCGCACCGATCTCCTCGCCAGTGGGCATGTGCTCCTCACCTGGCATGATGGCCTGCGGGTGGCGGGAGCGGTAGCGCTCCATGTAGGCATCGTACTGCTCTTCTAGCTGACGTACGACGCCAGCGATCTCCTCAGAATCGGTAACCTGCTCCTCCAACTGCTGGTTGATGCGAGCAACGTCCGCTTCCAGGCTGCCCAGCGGAATGTTGAGGTCAACCGCCGAGGCGACCGAATCTAACAGCCGTAGCGTGGCGGCCGGGTAAGGAGACGCCGCAAGGTAGTGCGGAACATGAGCGGTGTATCCAGCAACGCGGCGGCCCTTCTTATCCAAGGCTCGCTCAATATACAGGGCGGCGGCGCCCGGGACCATCATGGTGGATTCCATGCGCACCATGGAGTTAAGGAGCTCCGGCTCATTGCCGTGCGCCGTGACCACGGTGGGGCGGGTGTGCGGCACCGGCATAGGGGCCGAGTACAGCATGATGGTGTTCTTGATATCGAACTTTTCCACCAAGTTCACCACCGCGTCCGTAAATGCCTCCCAGCGCAAGTCCGGTTCCGGTCCAGAAAGCAGCAGGAAAGGTGTGCCGGAGTTATCCCGGAGCACCTTGATGCCCAGATCGGTGTTCTCAATTTCTACCGTGCGGTCGTGGTCAATGGTGACGGCGGGGCGGCGAGAGCGGTAGTCAATAAGCTCGTCATTATTAAACGAAGCCAGCTGGCGGTTCTCCAACGCGGCTTTGAGGTGATCAGCACTGGCTTCGACGGCCTGGCCCGCATCGGCATAGCCATTCATGGCCACGATCATCGTAGGGCCATTGCCTGGGGCGGAATCGTCCTTGACCACTGGTGCGGGATACTCCAGCTCATACATGCGGCCCTGTTCTTCCTGCATGATTGTGACTCCTCCTTCTATCCGTGCGCTTCTTTAGAAGCGTACGGACCTAATCAGCGTTCTGTGCCTTGCAACGCTGTAGGGCTACTACCTATTCCCAGCTGCGATTGTGCGTTCCTTGCCAAGCCGAGCTGGGATTGATCATGGGCACTGGTGATGATCGTTCAAGCATGCCACATGGCCATCCGTTGTGCCAGCATGTCGAGTTGGTGGGTGTGAATAACTTGGCTCTTTCCCTCGGATTGCAGACCAGTCCGGACTAGTTATCCACAGATTCTCCGTGTGTGGCGTGATCCCCCTAGCGTCCTGTGGCAGCCCTGGTTCAGGGTACAAGTATGAGCACATTCTCAACGCACACAGATAACACCCCACCGATTACGACACCTGGTCATCTCCTTGCTAACATCCCCGGACTCCTTGGCTTCTATCCCACCGAATCGGTGGTATTCATGGCCATTGACACCACCCCGCGCGGCCCGGCCATGGGTCCGCTCGCCCGCGTCGATATCCCCGATGCCGCCGGAGCCCTGCCAGACATCGCGGCGATGCTGGCAGAGAATGCCCGCGAAGGCGTCTTCGCCTTCCTCATTTCGCAGCGCCCGCTTACTGAATTACGGGAGGTGACCCACTGGCTCTACGGCCTGGATCGTTCCTGTGACGGGTTGGAGATTGACGCGGCCTGGTACGCCAAGGAAATCACCAAACATGAGCCCTACGTTCTGTTGCACGGAACCGTCAACGCAGATGGGAGCGGGCCGATGAAAAAGTGGGTAGAAGGCACTATACCGGCGCTTACCGACGCCTCCTCGATGCGCTCCTGCGTCAATCACAATGTTGTTCCAGAGCTCAATAGGGAAGAATTCTTTGCCATTTTCGCGCCGGGAAACCCACACCTCGATTCTGCCGAAGCCGAAGCCCTGAGCCGACAAGCACGCGATACCGCGACTCAGTTTCGCGCCCAGGTGGCCGCGGCGAAAGGGAAGAAGCGCAAGGAACTCCTTGAGCACTTTGTGGATGATGCTCAGTGGGCGCTTCACCAGGTGGCGTCTGTGGAGGAAGCCGAAGAAGATGTAGAGCTGTTGGCATCATGCGCCGTGTGGCTGTCGACGACGTGGACGCGCGACCTCGTGGTGGGCATCTGCGCGGAGGCTGGCGAAACCGGTGCGTACCTTCTCCTAGCAGCAGCGCGCACATTCGGCGAAGAATTACGGGCGAATGCTCTGACCCTGTTTGCCCTGGCACACATGGAACAGGAGTGGGACATCCTGGCTGGACCGGCACTGCAGCTCGTCACGGAAGAGTTCCCCAGCCATCGCCTAGGCTCGCTGTTGTGCCAGGCCTATCGCCACGGGCTGCATGAAAAGATACGTGCTTCGATCCACGCAGGGGCGCGTAAGGCCTTCGACAACGCGGTAGGGGATACGGCTGGGGAGGGCAGCACTAACGCCGCGCGGAATGAGCCCGCTCGCCGAGCTGCCGGGTAAAGTTCCACGCATCCGTCACGATGGTGGTCAAGTCGGTGCGGCTCGGATCCCATCCGAGCTCGGACTTAATCTTGTCCGAGGAGGCCACGAGGGTTGCGGGATCTCCTGCGCGGCGGGGCGCCAGCTCAGCGGGGATGGGGTGTCCGGTGACTTCGCGGCAGGCCTCAATGACCTGCTTGACAGAGTAACCGTCTCCGGAGCCGAGGTTATAGATGCGGTGTGTACCCGCAGCGTTGCTTTCAAGCGCGAGCACATGAGCGTCGGCCAGGTCACGGATGTGGATGTAATCGCGGACGGCGGTGCCGTCGGCAGTGTCGTAGTCATCGCCGAAAATGAAGATCTTGTCGCGATGGCCAAGTGCTACCTGCAATACAAGCGGAATGAGGTGGGTTTCCACCTCGCGGTTCTCGCCAATGCTGCCGTAGGCACCGGCGACGTTAAAGTAGCGCAACGACGTCGCCCCCAAGCCGTAGGCCTGGGCATATGAGGTGATCATGTAGTCGATTGCGAGCTTGGATGCGCCATAAGGATTCGTCGGCTTCGTAGGCATCGTCTCTGTGATCGGAACCTGTGCAGGCTCGCCGTACGTTGCCGCGGTCGAAGAAAACACAAGGTTGGTGACGCCGAATTCGCGCATGGCGTTGAGCAACTGCAGCGTCGTGACGACATTGTGCTGCCAATAGTCAGCCGGAGCCTCAACGGATTCGCCAACGAGGGAGCGAGCGGCAAAATGCACAACGCCGTCGAAGCCTCCTTCAGATAGCACTTCACGAGCGACATCGGCCACGTCACCCTCGACGAGGCGGGCCTGCTCTGGGATAGCTTCGCGGTTGCCGGTGGAAAAGTTATCGATGATGGTGACGTCGTGCCCCTTCTCCACGAGGACGGCCGCGCACACGCTGCCGACATAGCCGGCACCGCCAGTAACAAGTAGCTTCATCGCCTTAGTCCTCCTTGACTCGGATAGCGTGCGCGAGGTCGTCGACAAGCTCGACGGTGTGGCCCGACTCCGTGGTCAGCGTAATCGTTCCGCTTTCATTGACCACGGTAACCTTCGAACCAACCTGAATACCGCACGAGTAAAGCTCGTGGAAAGTCGAGTTATCCGCCTGCAAAACCTCGTTGATCTGGACGATGGTGGCTGCAGTCTTTTGCCCGGTGGGAAGATCGATGGCGCGAGTCCCCAGGTCGAGTTCCGCGGGGGTCATGCCAAGCTGCGCCAAACCTGGGATGGGGTTGCCGAAGGGGGAGCGGGAAGAATCCTCAAGAACGGCTATGACTCGCTTCTCTACCTCTTCGCTCATGACGTGCTCCCAACGGCAGGCCTCATCATGAACCTTGTGAATATCGAGGCCCAGGACGTCCGTGAGCAAGCGCTCAGCGAGGCGGTGCTTGCGCATGACATTGGTGGCCAGTTCGCGACCTTGCTGGGTGAGGTCGAGGCTGCGGTCCGTGCGCACGTGGAGCAGGCCATCGCGCTCCATGCGAGCCACAGTCTGGGACACAGTCGGCCCAGATTGCTCTAGGCGCTCTGCAATGCGAGCACGCAGTGGGGTAATTCCTTCCTCTTCGAGCTCATAAATGGTTCGCAGATACATTTCCGTGGTGTCAACTAGATCCCTCACGTGGGCTTACCTTTCTGCGTTGTCGGCGGTCCGTAGCCACATAGGTTTAGGCGCGGTAATAGGAGTGTATTAAGAGAATATCTTAAACAATAGCGTATTTTTTCAGGGCTTAGCGCACGCAGCGCTGCACGCTGCGCGGGGTGAATAGGAAGATATGGACAAAGAGATTCACGGCCCTCGAGAAATGACGAAAGCCACCGAGCATCGACCTCCCCGAGCCCAGCCAACAATTTAGGTGGGCAGGAGGGATGAACCTCGATGGCTAGCGCCAAGCTATGAAACAGAACTTAAAGCGCGTATTCGCGGAGACGATCGGCGCGGTTGCCCTCCCGCAGCTTGGCCATGACCTCGCGCTCAATCTGGCGAACACGCTCGCGGGAGAGACCGAACTTGCGTCCAATCTGATCGAGGGTGCGCGGAACACCGTCGTCCAAGCCATAGCGCAGGCGGATGACATCCTGCTCACGCTCCTCGAGGGAGCCGATGACGGAGCGGATATCAGAGTGGCGCATGGATGCCACCACGGCGGTTTCCGCATCGGTTGCCTCGGCATCCTCAATGAAGTCACCCAACGGTGCTTCTTCATCGGTGCCCACAGGCATATCCAGGGAGACGGGATCGCGAGACTGGCGCAGCAGCATTTCGATCTTGGACTCTTCGATGCCGGATTCCTCGGCCAGCTCCTCATTCGTAGCCTCGCGGCCCAAGGACTGATACATCTCGCGCTTGATGCGGGAAAGCTTATTGACCTGCTCTACCAGGTGCACCGGGAGGCGGATGGTGCGGGACTGGTCAGCCATGCCGCGGGTAATGGCCTGGCGGATCCACCACGTGGCGTACGTGGAGAACTTGAAGCCCTTGGCATAGTCAAACTTCTCCATTGCGCGAATCAGGCCCAGGTTTCCTTCCTGGATGAGGTCCAGCAGCGGCATGCCGCGGCCGGTATAACGCTTAGCCAGGGAGACCACGAGGCGCAGGTTAGCCTCGAGGAGGTGGGAGCGTGCCTTCTTGCCTTCGCGGGCGAGAATCTTGAGGTCGCGCTTCTCGGCGCGGGTCAGCTTCTCGGCATTGGCGAGCTTGTACTCGGCGTACAGGCCCACCTCGATTGCCTGTGCGAGCTCAACTTCGTCTTCGGCGCTCAACAACGCAGTCTTGCCGATTCCGTTGAGGTAAACGCGGACCAAGTCCGCGGAGGGATTGTCATTAGTCTGGTTACGGCGTGAGCCGCGGTCAACTTCCTGTCCGTCCTCGTCCTGGACGCTAGCAGCGGATGATGTGGCCATCTCATGCCTCCTAAGTTGCGGCTTGGTTCATCTCCTACAACGGACCTTCGGCGCAGATAGTTCCCACGGTTTGAAAAATGTTCACGCACCCCGGTCTGCGAGGTGGGTTTTAGGCCATTTTGGGGGAGGCGCGCCGAGGCTACACCTCAACGAGCACGGTAAACGGCCCTTCATTGACGGAGGAGACCTGCATCATGGCTCCGAAGCGACCTTCCTCCACGGTGATCCCGCGCTCCCGCAGGCGAGCGACAACCCCTTGGATCACCGGTTCCGCCGCGTCCCCGGGTGCGGCATCTGACCACGATGGCCGGCGGCCCTTCGCCGTTCGCCCGTAGAGAGTGAACTGGCTTACCACTAGCACTGGAGCTCCACTGTCAACCACGCTGGTTTCGCCCTCGAGAATGCGCAGCTCAGCGATCTTGCGTGCCATCGTGTCCATCCGCTCCTCCAAGGATGGCCCGTCGGCAGGACCAGCTTCGGCGCCTGCCGTGACATCGTCACGAGATACACCAATGAGCGCTAGGATGCCGCCGGTGTCGGGACAGCTGATGGAACCGACAACGTCGCCTTCTACCGTGACGGAAGCTTCAGAAACGCGGGTGAGAACAGCACGCATGGACGGGGATACACAACCTTTCTTGTGGAGAAGTTTTCAGTACGCAATGAGGCTGATGAGGATATAGCTAACGCGAACTACTCGGTGTTGCTAAAAGCTAGCAGCTCCGTGGGGATCAGCAGACCATGGCGGATGAGATCCACGATGGCAGGAAGCGCAGCACTCACCAGTGCGGTCTCATCAAAGCCTTGTGCGGCGGCGTAAAGCTCGATGGTTTCGCCGATGCTCAACCCATGCGGATTAAGCCCAGCGACGATAGCCGCGAGGTGCTCGTCGACATCATGCTGCCAGCGCGGACCGTCGGTCCGGCTCAATCGGAGCGCTGCGCGCTCAAAGCCCATGCCAAGCTCAGCATCTGGCAGGGCCACGTCCTCCCGAGCAACACTGGGGCGCAGCTGAACGTGCTTGGTCTCCAGCTCACCCGGCACCAAAGCGCGCAGCCACTCGACGCGCGCAAAGTATTCTTCCACCTCGGGCCCGAGCGGATCGATGACCGGCTGTGACATTGTCTCCGCCAGAATGTCCGAGGGCTCGTCGTCCCCAATCCGCTGGATGGCTACGAAACCAAACCCAATGCCGGTGACCTCATGGTCGCGGAAGTGTTCGAGCCAACGGCGCGAACGCTCCCTTCCTGCAGGGCTGCGAACATCCACGGACTCATCGCTTAACCAGGTGGACACATACAGGGCAGGATCTGCCACGTCGCGTTGAATGATCCATGCGGCTACGCCGGTGTCCGGCAACCATGAGGCAACCCGCTGTTGCCAGGACTCCTCGCCTTGATGAACCCACGCGGCGAGCACATGCGCGGTTCCTCCAGGGGTGAGGTGTTCCACAGCCTGGGACACCACGAGCTCACTAGCGCCATCGAGGTTGAGGCCGGAATCTCGGTACACATGGCCGACCTCAGGAAGACCCACCACGAATGGAGGATTGGCCACGATGCGGTCGAAGCGCTCGTGTTGTACCGGCTCGAACCACGAACCCTGGCGCAGTTCGACCCGTTCCTTTGCGTCCGCTGCAGCAACGGTAGCGCGGGCGAGCTCGAGGGCTCGCTCATGGACATCAGTAGCGACGATGCGCTCTGCAGAATCCAGCTGCCCCAGGACCTGCACGCCAGAGCCTGTGCCCAGATCCAGCACCGATGACACCGGAGTAGTGGGAGTCGAATGAAGTAGGGAAAGGCTGGCAGAGCCGACACCCAAGACGTGCTCGGGACCAGGAACGTGGTCCACGAGGGAAGCATCAACATCGGAAAACACCACGCGATTCTTGCCCACGATGACGTGCGGCCGAATGTCGTATGCCACGTAGACAGTGCCGTGATCGTCGGTAAGCGCGACACCGCTGTCAAGCAATTGGGTGGCTAGGCGGGCACCGAGGACGTCGGAAAGCAGCGTGGCCGGCACGTGCTCGTGCAACACAAAGATGCGGATGAGGCGGTCGAGACGGGAGTCGCCGCTAGCACCCAGCGCCACGGCCTCGGGCTCCCCGCGATGTAGGGCCTCGGTGTACTCCGGCCCTAAGTGTCCCGCGATGCCGTCCGCGCTGAATCCCGCGTCAGCAAAGACACGGGCGAGGTCGGCCGCAACATCCGCGACGGGGTTCTCTGGGTTCATCGCCGGGCCAAAAGGAGAAGGCTGTTGTGTACTCACAAAAGTGTCCTTACATTGCTTCGGGAGGGAAACGGTAAACGGTTAACGTCTAGTCTTCGTGGTCGATGGTGTTGTGCTTCGCCGAATCGTCGTGTGATGATGGCGCGCCGGGAAGCGCTCCATGGGACCGGCTTGTCAGTTGCTCGCGCTGGGCCTGCGCCATTTGCCGAGCCATAGCGGGCTTATAAACAGCCTTCTCGCGCTTGTCTTTCTTTTGACCCCGGCCATTGCCAATGACCACGGCGATCCAGGGGAGGGGGAAGGTGACGGCCACGACGAGTGCAGCGGGGATCCACCACTGCCAAACATAAACCATGGCCCCGGCTATCAGGAGGGATGGAACGCGTAAAAACTGCAGTATGGAGTAAATGATCTCGCGGCGATACCGGTCTTGACCCGGGGCGAGCTTGGCAGTCGTGATGAGGTGCGTTTCGCGCCCGAATCGGCGTCCGCGCCGCTGCCCCGAACGTGGGGTATGGCGGGCGTTATCGCGCGAGTTCGAAGGGGTCATGCCTACAAGCGTAGCTGCAGGACTCGCCAACTTCGATACCGATGCGGCATGATAGGGGGCGTGAGTACGACGACTAAGACTATTGAACGCCCTGATGTCCGCGAGGATACGTCGACCAACGACGACACCCCGAAGTTCTTCCACTACGTGAAGAAGAACCAGATCCTCGATTCCGCGGTCAACGGCAAGTACGTCGTTGCCCTGTGTGGAGAGACCTTCCCGGTGACCAAGCAAGCGAAGCCCGGCTCACCCGTGTGCCCAGACTGCGAGCGCATATACAAGAGCTTGCGCCGCCGTTAAGTCCGACGTCGACGCTCATCCTGCGTCGGCGTAAAACGAAACGTACGAAAAACTTCACAGAAGCGGGATGTTGGGATAACTAGAGGGGGAAAGTCGCTGACCGTGTCTACACAGACTCCAGCACAGAGATTTGCCAATAATGGTTCGCTGCGCGTGTGGCAACGCGCGGCTTTGGATAAGTTCCTAGCCACCAAGCCGCAGGACTTCATGGCGGTGGCAACGCCAGGCGCAGGTAAGACCACCTTCGCCCTGCGGGTGGCCACAGAGCTCATGGCGGACCGCACCGTAGAGCGCGTCATCGTGGTGGTGCCCACCGAGCACCTCAAAGTGCAGTGGTCGGAATCCGCCTCCCGCGTAGGTTTAGCGCTCGACCCCAAATTCACAAACTCCTCGGGAGTCAACCCCGCGATGGACGGTGTCGTGGTGACCTATGCGCAGGTGGGCATGCACCCGTACAAGCACCGCGCGGTTGCCTCAGCGCGGCGCACCCTGGTGATCCTTGATGAGATTCACCACGCCGGAGATGCCAAGAGCTGGGGCGATGGCGTGCGGGAAGCCTATGATGATGCGGAGCACCGCCTCGCACTGACTGGTACGCCCTTCCGCTCCGATGACTCGCAGATCCCCTTCGTGCGCTATGAGGAGGACGGGGAAGGCCACCTCGTATCCCGCTCTGATCACACGTATGGCTATGGCGATGCGCTTGCCGACGGTGTCGTGCGCCCCGTGGTCTTCCTCAGCTACTCCGGCGAATCCCGCTGGCGTGATAGCGCCGGTGAGGAACATGCGGCCCGGCTCGGCGATATTCTCAATCCGGAGCAGACAGCCCGCGCCTGGCGCACGGCCCTCGACCCGAAAGGCGAGTGGATCCCCACCGTCTTGCAGGCGGCGCACACGCGGCTGATGCAGATGCGCCGCAACATGCCGGATGCCGGCGGTCTGGTACTTGCTACCGACACGACAACCGCGCGCGCCTACGCCAAGATCCTCAAGCAGATCTCCAATACTCCAGTCTCCGTCATCCTCTCCGATGACCCAGGCTCCTCCGCGCGCATTGCGGAGTTCTCTGAATCCACCGACGAGTGGATGGTGGCCGTGCGCATGGTGTCGGAGGGCGTCGACGTTCCCCGCCTCGCCGTGGGCGTGTACGCCACCTCTGCCTCGACCCCGCTGTTTTTCGCTCAGGCCATCGGGCGTTTCGTGCGCTCCCGCATGCCCGGCGAGACGGCCTCCGTCTTCCTGCCCTCCGTGCCGGTGCTCTTGGGCCTTGCCGAGAACATGGAAAAGCAGCGCGACCACGTCCTGGGAGGGGAGAAGAACCCCGACAAGGAAGGCTGGGACGACGAGCTTCTGGAGGACGCTAACCAGAAGAAGACCGAGCCCGATATGCTCGAGCCTTCCTACGAGTCCCTCGGAGCGGAGGCAGAGTTTTCCGGGCTGCTTTATAACGGCTCGCAGTTCACGACGGGCAATATCACGGACGAAGAGGAAGACTTCCTCGGAATCCCCGGGCTTCTCGACGCCGACCAGGTCAAGGACCTCCTGCGCAAAAAGCAGTCCGAAGAGTTGGACCGCCGCGAGGCAGAAGAGAAGGCGCGCCGGGCTGCGGAAGCAGCGGAGGAACAACGCCGCAAGCTCTACGGCACCCCACATGCACCCAAGCGTGGGGCAGAGGCGTCGTCAAGCAGTGCTGGTTCCCAGCCAGGCGTGGTGGATGAGATTTCCGCGCTGCGCAAAGAGCTCAACACGGTGGTGTCTATCACCGCCCAACGCACCGGGCGCCCGCATGGTGCCATCCACACCGAAGCCCGCAAGGCCTGCGGTGGCCCGCCGACTGCGTTGTGCGACGCCGAGCAGCTGCGGGAGCGCATCGATTACCTGCGCAAGTGGTAGCCGGCGCGGCCGCGCTATCAACTAGTTGGTTGATGAGAAACTCAACCGGCTACGCGATGGAAACGCTGTGAGCGCGAAGCAGGATGGATAGCAGATGGTCTAAAGGCCAATCACCATCCTCGACGCAATCGCCACAGCAGCGTGGCTAGGAAGGAACACACAATGCAGTCCCTCTATAGAGCAGCCATCTTCTACCTTGTCATGGGGTTGAGCGCCGGCGTGTTCTACCGCGAGTTCACGCGCGCGAACGATTTCCCGGAGGGACAGTTCACCCAGCTAGGAGTGGCCCATACCCACCTCTTGGCGCTGGGGTTCATGATGTTCCTCATCTTCCTTGTGGTGGACAAGGTCTTCGCCGTGTCCCGCAACACGAAGCTTTTTAACTCCTTTTTCTGGTTCTACAACATTGGCGTTGTGCTTACCGTTGGAATGCTCATCTGGCACGGTAGCTTAACTGTGCTGGGGGAGGAATCGACCGCGATGATCGCCGGAATCGCCGGCCTCGGACACATCTTCATCACGGTGGGTCTGGCACTCTTCCTCGTCGCACTTGGCCGCGCATTGAACGAGCCCGCTAACCCTGCCGCCGCAACTTCTGTGAGCGCCTAGCTATGCCCGCGGCTACAACAGAATCCAGCACGGTGGCACCAACCCGCCGTGACTGGATAAGCCTTGCGGTTTTATCGGTAGGTCTGGGCCTCATCGTCCTCGACGGCACCATCGTCGGCGTGGCATTGCCCGCCATCATCACGGACCTCAACCTGGATATTACCCAGGCACAGTGGGTCAACAGCCTCTACGCGGTGGTGCTTGCCGCACTGCTACTGTCCACAGGAAAAATCGCGGATAGTTGGGGCCGCAAACGAGCTTTCCTTCTCGGCCTCGCCGTATTCGTAGCAGGCAGCGTGTGGGCTGGTTTCTCCGAAACAGCGGGAATTCTCATCTCGGCACGTGCCGTGCAGGCAGTGGGCGCGGCTTTTATCATGCCCTCCACCCTGTCCACCGTGAACGCCGTATTCCGCGGGAAGTATCGTGCGGCCGCATTCGGCGTCTGGGGCGCCGTCATCTCAGGCGCTGCTGCCGTAGGCCCTCTAGCCGGCGGCGCGCTTACTCAGTGGGTGTCCTGGCACTGGATCTTTCTGGTCAACGTCCCCATCGGCCTTTTCGTGGCCGGTGGAGCGGTCCTTACCGTCCGGGAAACCCGCAACCCAGAGACTCGCCCTGGAGTCGACGTCGACGGCGCGCAGCTGAGCGCGATTGCCTTTGGGGCCCTTGTTTTCGCTGTCATCGAGGGGCCCAGCCTTGGCTGGTGGACACCGCAAGCGGAGCTGACTGTGTTCGGGTGGACGTGGCCTACCACCGCGTCGGTATCCGCTGTGCCGGTGGCGCTACTCATCGCCGCGGTCGGATTCACTTTGTTTATCCGTTGGGAGAAGCACCGCGAAAAGGTTCAGCGCTCCGCACTCTTGGACTTGGGGCTATTTTCCTATCCGACGTTCTCGTGGGGAAATACCACCGCCGGTGCGGTAGCCATCGGGGAGTTCGCCATCATCTTCGTCTTGCCGTTATACCTCATTAATGCGTTGGGCTTAAGCGTAATGTCTGCCGGCCTTGTGCTCGCGGCGATGGCCGTCGGAGCCTTCATTTCAGGTGCAGCCGCACGCCACGTCGCTGGGCGCTTCGGCGCCCCTGGCACCGTACTCATCGGCCTGAGCCTCGAGGTCGTCGGTGCTCTCATACTCGCGCAAATTCTCGGTCCCGACACCAGCGGATGGCTCATCGCGCTGCCGCTTGTGATCTATGGAGTGGGCCTAGGATTCGCTTCTGCGCAGTTAACCGGAACCGTCTTGCGTGACATCCCCGTGGAAAACTCGGGCCAAGCTTCCGCGACACAGAGCACAGTTCGTCAAATTGGTTCTTCCCTGGGAACCGCGATTTCCGGTTCGGTCTTTTCCGTCTCGCTAGCGCTGTCTCTGCCGAAGGCGCTTAATACCATTGGCTTCGATGGTCCGGCTGCGGAAGGAATAGCGGAAGCAGCGCGTCAATCGGCTGGGTCGAGTATCGCTGGGCTGCGTGCGCAGGGTGCCGCCAGTCCCTTCGGAGAGGAGACTGCCGTGTTGGTCCGAGCACTCAGCGACGGTATGAGTGATGCAGCGCGTTGGTCATTGCTGACCGCAGTTGCGTTCTTAGGGCTCGGTTTTATTGGTGCGTTGCAGGTCCGCAAAGCAGCGCAGGGCTAAGCAAGGGGGCGTAGCCCACGGTGTTGGCGCAACGGTTTCAGCGAAACATCCAGCAGCGAAGGGTAGGCTCGGCAGCATTGTGAGAAGAGTGCTCTAGGCCAAAGACAACCTAAGGAGATGGATGATGAAAAAGCTCGTCAACTCGCCGGACAACGTAGTAGCCGAATCAGTAGAAGGCTTCGCGTTAGCCCACGGTGACATTGTGACTCGCAACACGGAACCGCTGTTTGTTGCCCGCGCACAGAAGAAAGAACACGGCAAGGTGGCTATTGTCTCCGGTGGTGGTTCTGGGCACGAGCCTTTGCACGCGGGTTTCGTTGGTTACGGCATGCTGGACGCGGCGGTGCCGGGCGCCATGTTTACGTCGCCTACACCGGATGCAATCCAAGCAGCCACCGAAGCGGTAAGTGCTGGGGCGGGCGTTCTTTACATCGTCAAGAACTATACCGGCGATGTTCTCAACTTTGATACGGCAGCCGAGCTGGCTGACTTCGATGATATTGAGGTCAGCCAGGTCATCGTCGACGATGATGTCGCGGTGGAGGATTCTACGTTTACCGCCGGACGCCGCGGCGTGGCAGGAACCTTGTTGGTAGAGAAGCTGGCAGGTGCCGCAGCCGAGCGCGGCGATGATCTTGCTGCGGTGACAGCGGTGGCTAAGAAGGTAGTGGAGAATACCGCGACCATGGGCGCGGCACTGAGCGCCTGCACGGTGCCGCACGTGGGCAAGCCCTCCTTCGACCTTGGGGAAGACGAAGTCGAACTCGGCGTGGGTATCCATGGCGAGCCGGGCCGCAAGGAAATTCCACTGGTTTCTGCCGATGACGTTACTGATCACCTACTCGACCCCGTCTTGGCAGATCTTAAGCTGAGCGAGGGGGAGCGCACCATCGTCGTCGTCAATGGCATGGGCGCCACCCCGGCCTCTGAGCTGTACGTGGTCTACCGCCGCGTGGCCCAGCGTCTCCAGCAGGCTGGCATCGCCATTGAGCGCTCCCTCGTGGGTAACTTCGTCACCAGCCTGGACATGGCTGGGTGCTCTGTTACCGTCATGCGAGCGGACGACGAGGACCTCGCGCTTTTCGACGCTCCCTGCCACACCTCCGCACTACGCCAAGGAATGTAACAATCTAACTATGACGAATTCTGAAACTCTTTCAAGCGCGTGGGCACAGGAATGGATGAAAAGCTGTGCCGAAGCCGCGCGTGAACACCGTGAGGAGCTCATCGAGCTCGACCGTGCCATCGGCGATAGCGACCATGGAGAAAACGTCGACCGTGGTTTCCGCGCCGTCGTCGACAAGGTTGCTGCGGATATCTCTTCGGATGACTCAACGGTCGCTGATGTACTCAAACTAACCGCGAAGACTCTCATGTCCACCGTCGGCGGAGCCTCCGGCCCATTGTTGGGCACCGCCTTCTTGCGTGCGGCGAAGGCCGCCGGCACCGGTGACATTGATGCTTCTACGACGGCTGCGCTTATTGAGGCCGCCCTCGAGGGAATCATGACCCGCGGCAAAGCAACGGAAGGGGAGAAGACCATGGTCGATGCTTGGGCGCCAGCGGCGCGCGCTGCCCGCGACGCCGCCGATGCCGCACAGAGCCCCGCCGAGGTCTTGCGCGCGGCTGCCGACGCGGCCGCAGCCGGCGCGGACGCTACTATCCCGATGGTTGCGACTAAGGGACGCGCTTCCTACCTGGGCGAGCGTTCTGCCGGGCACAAGGATCCGGGTGCCGCCTCCTCGGCGCTTTTCCTCGCTGCGGCTGCTGACGCCGCCGACACTACTGGGAAGGGGGCGTAGAGCATGGCACAGCCGCGCGTTGGACTCGTTCTCGTTTCGCATTCCGCGAAGCTCGCAGAAGGATTGGCTGAGCTCGCCGCCCAGATGGCCGCTGATGTCACCATCCTTCCTGCAGGTGGCTTGGAAGACGGCAGTATCGGAACGTCCTATGACTTCATCGAAGGCGCTATCAGCCACGCCATAGGTCAAGGTCTCAGCGTTGTTGTGCTCACGGACTTGGGCTCGGCAACGATGACCGTCGAATCGGTTCTGGAGTTTCTGGACGAAGAGCAAGCACTGTTCGTTGATGCCCCACTGGTCGAGGCCACTATCGCTGCGGCAACCGCCGCCCAGCAAGGCGATGATCTGGGGGCAGTTGCTGACGCCGCTAGACGAGCTATCGAGGCTTTAACTCCTCAGCAGCCTGCTGCTCCCGGGACTGTGCGCGAGCAAGACCAAGAGGAAGATCCACATCGATACTCGCTGACTGTGACCATTGCCGATGAAGCAGGACTCCATGCCCGTCCCGCGTCCAAGATCGCTGAAATGGCGGCTGAAGCAGAGGGCGATATCGTCCTTACCTATAACGGTGAGGCAGTAGAGGCAGACTCCGCGATGATGCTGATGTCGCTCGGTGCTTGCCAGGGTGCATCGGTGACCATTAGCGGAGATGTCTCCGATAAGGAAGTCATCGACCGGATTGCCACGGCCATCGAGCTGGGGCTCGACGGTTAGAAGCGTGCCCCGAATGGTGCGGCGTGCGGGCACCGTCCCCCGCATGAAAGGACGCTTCCACTGCCTTCGAATAAGGTAAAGGCAGCGTCCTAGTTGAGTTCTCTTGAAAGCGGGGAATCCATGAACCAGCCCGATTACGTACAGGCTTATCCGAATACTTCCCCTTATTCCTCTGCGGGCTCGCACGCGCCGCCGATAGAACACCCTTCCACGCCGAATCCCCTCGCGCCGTGGGTACTGGGGCTGGCGGTGCTTCCGCCACTCGTCATCATCGTACTGTCACTCTTGTGGGGTGCAGTGGGATTCTTGTCGTCGATGCTGACGATCTTTACCGGATGGTGCGCGGTGGGGTTGGGGATCGTGGCGCTCATCCTCGGATCAGGGCGAAGCCCGGAGCATAGGCGAACCGGCATCACAGTGTCCGGGATGATCATCGGATTCTGCTGGAGTTGCATCGCACCGTTCGTTCCCATGGCCATGATGGTGGTCATGGGACTCAATCCCTAGAGCTGTTAGGAAACCCAGAGCCCTGGAACATACAGAAAGAAAAGTGGCGGCGAGGAAAAGATTTCCTCGCCGCCACTGTCGTGTCCGCGGGCTTAGTCGAGATAGTCTCGCAGCACCTGGGAGCGCGAAGGGTGGCGCAGCTTGGACATGGTCTTGGACTCGATCTGGCGAATACGTTCGCGGGTGACACCATAGACTTGGCCGATTTCGTCTAAAGTGCGCGGCATGCCATCGGTGAGGCCGAAGCGCAGACGAACCACGCCCGCCTCACGTTCAGACAGGGTCGTGAGCACGTCCTGCAGCTGGTCTTGCAGCAAGGTGAAGGAGACCGCGTCGACAGCAATGACGGCCTCGGAGTCCTCAATGAAGTCACCCAGCTGGGAGTCACCCTCATCACCGATGGTCTGGTCCAAGGAGATGGGTTCACGAGCGTACTGCTGGATTTCCAGCACCTTTTCCTCGGTGATGTCCATTTCCTTCGCCAGCTCCAGCGGCGTGGGCTCGCGGCCCAAATCCTGCAGCAGCTCTCGCTGGATGCGGCCCAGCTTGTTGATGACCTCGACCATGTGCACAGGAATGCGGATGGTGCGTGCTTGGTCTGCCATCGCGCGGGTAATAGCCTGACGGATCCACCAGGTGGCATACGTGGAGAACTTGTAGCCCTTGGTGTAGTCAAACTTCTCAACAGCGCGGATGAGACCCAAGTTGCCTTCCTGGATGAGATCCAAGAAGGCCATGCCGCGGCCGGTGTAGCGCTTGGCCAAGGACACCACGAGACGCAGGTTTGCCTCGAGAAGGTGGTTCTTCGCCTTGCGGCCATCACGAGCGATGGCACGCATGTCACGCTTTTCCATGGGGGAAAGCTTGGCGGCCTTGTCGCCTTCGGCACGGGCCTTTTCCATCTCATCCATGCGGTACTGAGCGTAGAGGCCAGCCTCGATTCGCTTGGCGAGGGAGACCTCTTGCTCGGCATTGAGCAGGGCGACCTTACCGATTTGCTTCAGGTAGGCGCGGACAGAGTCTGCCGACGCGGTCAGCTCCGCATCTTTGCGGGCTTGGCGCAGGGCTGCGGACTCATCCTCGTCCCAGACCGAGGAACCATCGTCCTCGTCCTCATCAGCGTCGTCGCCCTCGAGGTCATCATCGTCGTCGCCGAACTCGTCTTCATCATCCATCTCGGCGTTGTCCGGATCGAAATCGATATCGGCATCGTCAGTGGTGTCGGCGTCCAACTCGTCGGTCTGATCCTCGGCGAGATCCTCGGAAGACTTGGCAGCTTCAGGCGACGTTGCCTTTGTGGCTGCTGACTTACGCACAGTCTTCTTGGCCGCCTTTTTTGTGGCCTTTTGTGCAGACTTGCGGGTGGTCTTCTTTGTTGCCTTCTTGGCCGTCTTTTTAGCCGTTTTCTTGGCTGTCTTTTTGGCTGTCTTTTTCGCGGTTTTCTTGGCCGTTTTCTTAGCGGTCTTTTTTGCCGTCTTTTTGGCGGTCTTCTGTGCAGGTGCAGATGCCTCGGAGGTGCTCTCGCCCGCGCCGAGTACCTGGTCTGAAGAATCAGTGGCTGCCACGTACGCCCTTTCGACTTGCTCTCTGAGTGGAAACTATGGGGACGCGCAAGTTAGTCGCGACTAGTCCCCGATGCTAGCCCGCCTCCGAGATGAGCAGGGGAGGCGCGCCGCTGGATATTGGATAATCGACAGCCCAGTATAGATCATTTCTTGCACTAGGCGGTGACTGGGGTCAACTCGGAAATGCTGGCCCCCGGTTGCCTTATGGGCGAATACCTTCTTGTGCTGCCATGGCTGCGCCTACTATACCGGCGCGATTGCGAAGCTGAGCTGCAACGACGGGCGTTTCGATGCGGAGGTGCTCTCCCCACTTGTCAAACTTGCGGGAAATTCCTCCGCCGATGACGAAGGCTGAAGGGTTAAACAGGGCCTCATACTCGTGGAGTACGCGGTTGACGCGCTTCGCCCACTGCTTGGTTTTGAGCCCCTCGCGGTCCTTGACGGCTGAAGAAGCTTGGTGCTCCGCCTCCTTCTCGCCAACGATGAGGTGCCCAATCTCCGTATTGGGGAAAAGCTGGCCATCTAGCAGGAAAGCGGAACCAATACCAGTGCCCAAAGTGAGGAAGATGACGGGGCCGGAGCGCGCAATCTCGTCGCCATAAGCCACCTCGGCGAGGCCGGCCGCGTCGGCGTCGTTAAGCACGGTAAAAGGAACGTCGAGGTATGAGCTCAACAATTCCTGTGCATCCGTGCCGATCCAGGATTTATCAATGTTTGCCGCGCTGCGGATTACCTGGTCCTTTACCACCGCTGGCATGGTAATGCCGACGGGACCGTCCCAGTTCTTCTCTTCGATGATCTGGGCAATCACCTTGGCGACGGCGTCCGGCGTTGCGGGCTGGGGAGTAGCAATCTTGAGGCGGTCACCAACGAACTCTCCCGTTGCGAGGTCGACTTCGGCACCCTTGATGCCAGAGCCTCCAACATCGATGCCGAAGGCGTGGCCTTCGTGCTGCGGGCTCGGTTTCGTGTCCTGGTGCTGTGATTCATGGGCGGTCATACCGACAGTCTATGTGGGCCCGCGCGATGATGCGGCATGATCCGAGGGATGAAAAGGGCAGTAGCGGTAGTGCCGTGCGGTTTGCGGTGCGTGACGCGCTTTTTGGGCTGGCGGTAAGCACAGACTGTGATGAAATTCTTGCGGCCCGCTATAGAGCTGGAATCAGCAGGTCACAGGGGTGAAGGAGGAGTAATAGGGGGTAGGATAGTGCAGGGTTTGGTGCCCCCACGGCGGGGCGAGTGTGACACAGAGGCCAGTCTGGTTTAGGATGCCGTCGATAAATACACATACCTATCGATCTGACTCACAGGGGCAAGCATTATGGCCACGGATTATGACGCACCGCGTCGCCGCGCTGAAGACGACCTCGAGGCCGATTCCCTCGAGGGCCTGAAGGCGGCTGAAAGCGATAACAATGGCATGGATGACGATGGAGAAATCGTCGAGGCCTTCGAACCGCCGTCAGTGGACCTGACCGGTGAAGAGCTCAACGTCACCGTCGTTCCGCGCAAAGAAAACGAGTTCACCTGCTCTGTATGTTTCTTGGTGCAGTCCAACAAGCGCCTTGACCATGAAGAGGACGGCGAGCCAATCTGCATGGACTGCGCCTAGTAGGCCAGTTTCACCGAGGCGTGGCTGAGGCCTTAATTCAAGCCTTAATTGCTGCGCCTTGTAGCTGCTGCGGCCTGCTCGGGGACAAAGGCTGCGAGGAGTTTTTCGGGGTTGGTGGATCCGATGAGCCAGTAGGGCGTTGGATCTTCGGGGTCATCGAGGACGAGCATGACGTGTTCGGGTACCCAGCCGTGTGTGACGAGGAAGGCAGCCGGATCGAGCTGTGGACCGAGCGCGTTGCGGCGTGCAGTGGCCGGCACCGCGGTACTGCGGGCGACAACATCGTTCGGCAGCTGCGCGTCCTTGACGGTGAGCCACCGTGTGCCGTCGGCATCCTGTTCCACCTGCACCACCGTGTTGGACCATGTCAGCAGGACCCACGCGGCGATGGCACTGAGCAGGATGGCGGGGACGATGACCCACATGATTCCACGGTTGAGGCTGACTGTGGCGGTGGAGATCGCTACAACAAAGGCCGTCATCAGCCACCAGTACCACGGCACCCATTGGCGCTCACGGTAGAGGATCACTGGGGAAGCGGCTGGTGCCGAGGGGGAAGCAGACGAAGAACTCGAAGTCATGACCTTCGAGTCTAGCCGTCGGGGAAGGGGAGAGCCCAACACGCAGAGTAGGCGCGGCTGCCAGGCTGACGCGGCTTCCAGCCCTGACGGTTGGGGATGGAGGGGACAAGGTAGGCTGGGCCGCGTGAATGAGCAACACCCTCTCGTAGATCCAGTTAGTCCCTTCGGCGACATTCAGGTCAAGCGCCTTGATAAGGAGCTTCCGCTACCGCATCGCGCTCACGGCGGCGATGCGGGCGCGGATCTCTACGCTGCTCACGACGTTACTTTGCGGCCCGGCGAGCGCGCTCTTGTCGGTACGGGCATTGCCCTTGCCCTGCCGATGGGCACGGTAGGCTTGGTCCACCCGCGCTCGGGCCTGGCGGCCAAGCACGGCATCTCCGTCGTGAATACCCCCGGCACCATCGACGCCGAGTATCGCGGTGAGATTAAAGTATGCCTCATTAATCACGACCCAGAGGAGACCTTTGAGGTCACGCGGGGAATGCGTATCGCGCAGTTGATTGTCCAACGCGTGGAGCTGGTGGGCTTCCAGGAAGTCGAGGAACTTGATGACACCGCTCGTGGCGACGGCGGGTATGGATCAACCGGCGTTAACTAAGTTCAACAAAGCAGACACGGAATGAGGAAGGCTTAAACTATGGCGATGTGGCCCTTTGGAAAAAAGAAGAAGAACTCTGCCGTCCACCAGGAAGAGGCGGCTACCGAGGCCGTGGCCGAGGACACCACCACAGTGAACCCGGCAGCGGAGAACGCAAACGATGGCGCCACTGAGGCCGCTCCCGAGCCAACCACTGGTCTTGTCCGTGAGGATGAAGATGATGCTCAAGCTTCTCTAGCCGTGAAGGCTGTGGCTCACGATGCCATCAACGGCGACATGGGTCCCTACGATGGCGATAATGTCGACATCGCTGAGTTTAACTTTGAGGACTTCTCCGTAGGCCTGTTGGATCTGGGCTCACTGCGCATCCCGCTGCCGAAGGGCTCACAGGTCCAGGTGGAGATGGGCCAGGAAGGCCCGCGCATGCTCCACATTCTCACCCCACACGGCCGCATGACCCCAGTGGCCTTTGCCGCGCCGCGCACGCCGGGGCAGTGGGCGGAGTCTGCGGAGGACATCATCAAAGGCTTGGAAGCCGATGGTTTCGCTGCCCACCCGGAGGATGGCCCGTGGGGTTCTGAGATCGTTGGCAGCAGCGAGAAAGGCGGCATACGCATCATTGGTGTAGAGGGGCCGCGGTGGATGTACCGCCTGACCCTGGCCGCACCTGCCGGCAAGGAAGAGGAATTGGCGCAGCTAGGGCGCGAAGTCGTTGCCCGCACCTTTGTCTACCGCGGTGAGGATCCCATCCTGGCTGGCAGCTCCCTGCCTGTCACGCTTCCGCAGCAGCTGGCTGAGCAAGTTCAGCAGGCGCTGAAGGAACGCCAGCAGCAGGCCGCGCAGGCAGCCAGCGCGGATAGTGCAGCGCCAGCGGACACGGCCACGGAAACAGAAAAGACCGCGGAGTCCCAGGCCCGCGAGCAGTTGCGCGACCTCGAAGACAACGAGAACAAGTAGCGCACTTCAGCCTGCCGGCCAGACCCCTCCGGCACTACCGAAAAGGACCCCTTAAGCACGTGACCAGCCCTACTCCCGAAGAGCGCGAGCCTTACCGCCCCCCGGCGTCTGCGCATGACCCCGATACCACCGAGCGCGCTACTGAACCTGCCCCTGAGCCATCCTCGAATCCTGGCGCCGACATGGCGGCAGGACAAGCGACGGTGTCGCCAGAAGCTGATCCGGAGCCGTCGTTGCTCGACCAGATGGGTGGGCTGACCGGGCTCGTGTCTGCGACCCTGCCCGTGCTGGTTCTCATCCCGGTCAACAACGTCTGGGGGTTGGGGCCGGCGCTTGTTGCGGCACTGGGCGTGGCGCTGGCTATCAGCCTGTGGCGCCTTGCCCGCAAGGAAACCCTGCAACCAGCTTTTTCTGGTCTGCTGGGCGTGGCCATCTGCGCCGGAATCGCGTGGTTTACCGGGGATGCCAAAGGCTATTTCCTCTACGGAATTTGGATGTCGCTCGTGCTGTTCATCGTCGCGATCGTTTCCATTATTCTGCGCTGGCCGCTTGTCGGCGTGGTATGGAAAGGCCTCAACGGTGAGGACATGGGGTGGCGCACAGTGCCACGGGCGCGACGCTCCTATGCCTATGCCACCGCCGGGTGGGCGACGGTGTTCATCGCCCGTTTTGCGGTGCAACGCGCGCTCTACGATGCCGATGCCACCACAACGCTTGGTATCGTCCGCATTCTCATGGGCTGGCCGTTAACGGGTATTGTCACCCTCCTCACTATCTGGATGGTGCGCCGCGCGAATGCCGCCGTGGAGGAAGCACAGGGCAGCGACACTACGTCGCAGGGCGGCGACAACTCTAAGGAGAAGATCCATGACCGCGACTGATCACAACTTTGCGAAAGATCAGAGCGCCGCTGCCGGAAGCCTGAGCAAAGGGCAGTCATTCGACACCACCATCGAACGTATGGGGCACGGCGGTGTCGGAATCGGGGCGGCCCCCGACGGACGCGTGTGCTTCGTCTCGGGTGCCTTCCCCGGCGACCATGTCACGGTGACTGCGACCAAGGTGAAGAAGTCCTTTGTGGAAGCCGCGCTGAGTTCCGTCGTACAACCTGGGCCCTACCGTGTCGAGTCTGTGTGCCCGGCCGCGCAGCGTGGCGCCGGCTGTTGTGACTTCGCTGAGCTCGATCCCGCGGCGGAGCCAGACATCAAGGTCGCAGTCTTGCTCGATCAGCTGCGCCGCGTGGCTCACATCGAGGATGCTCCCGACGTCGAGACCATCGATGTGGCACCGCATCGCGGGTGGCGTACGCGGGTGCGGTTGGGCGTCGACAAGCAGGGCCGTGCTGGTCTGCGCAAGCGTGGCTCCACGGAGCTCGTCACCGACGTTGCGTGCAGCCAGCTGATTCCGGGGCTCGTCGACGGCCTAGTGGGGCCTGATGCCCGTACCTTTAATCCAGGTGCAGAGGTAATCGCGGTCATGGATAGCGACGGCAATAGGCACGTCGTGGAAACCCGGAAGGCGCCGCGGGGGCGGCGAATCGAGACCATTCGAGAGGTCATCGAGGCGCCAACTGAGAATGTGGTGCAGCGTGCTGACGGCCACGAGTTCCGCTTCCCGCCCACCGCTTTTTGGCAGGCGCACGTCGGAGCACCGGACGTTTACACCAGCCTTGCACGCGAGTGGCTCGGCGCAGAAGGCCACGGGAACGGCGGTGAACCTGAGGCAGCGGACGAGCCCGCTGTACATGCAGTGGCCTGGGATCTGTATGGCGGCGTTGGTCTGTTCGTTCCCGCGCTCGCAGATGTCACCACACCCCAGGGCGGGCACACGGCCGTGTATTCCGTCGATTATTCGCCCGCAGCAGCGGCGCCGCAGCCGGGGCTCGCAGGCATTGACGTGCACTTCCGCACCGCCAAGGTGGAGCAGGTGGCCAGCCAGCTTCCGCAGCCGGCGTCGGTGATTTTGGATCCGCCGCGTACCGGTGCTGGCAACGACGTGGTGGCCGCTGTCGCCGCGGCAAAGCCGCAACGCATCCTGCATATCGGTTGCGATCCCGCTACGTTCGCCCGGGACTTGGCTGCTTGGTCGGAGCATGGTTACCGCGCGAAGCGCCTCGCCATGGTGAATGCTTTCCCCGGAACGCATCACTTTGAAACCCTGGCACTCCTGGTTCCACTGGCCTAGGGCGCACAGGGGGCGCCGCGGGAGTGGTCGGGCAATGATTGACGCGTCACGCGTGTCAACGGGTACGGTGGTAAAGAAGAAAACGATCGATGAAGGGGTTTAAGGCAAGCTCTATGGGCATTCTGGATTCCATTCAATCACCAGGCGATCTTAAAGCCCTGAGCAAGACGCAACTGGTTGAGCTCGCGGCGGAAATCCGTCAGCGCCTTATTGAGAAGGTGTCCGCTACAGGCGGCCACCTAGGCCCTAACCTGGGCGTCGTGGAGCTCACGGTGGCGATCCATCGCGTCTTCGATTCCCCGCGCGATCCCATCGTCTTCGACACGTCACACCAGTCCTACGTGCACAAAATGCTCACGGGCCGCGCCTCCCAATTCGATACTCTGCGTCAGAAGGGCGGTTTGTCCGGCTACACGGATCGCGCAGAGTCAGAACACGATTGGACCGAATCCTCGCACGCCTCGGCAGCGCTATCCACGGTGGACGGGCTCTCCAAGGCTTTCAAGATTCGGGGTGAATCCCACCGCAATGCCGTGGCGGTCGTGGGCGATGGCGCCCTTACCGGCGGCATGTGCTGGGAAGCCCTCAACAACATTTCTGCCGACAAGGACCGCAACGTTGTCATCATCGTTAATGACAATGGGCGTTCCTATTCGCCGACGATCGGTGGCCTCTCAGAGAATCTGGGGCGCATTCGTGCGCAGCACGGATACGACGAGTTCATGGCGCTGGGCAAGAAGCGCCTCAAGTCCATGGGTTGGGTAGGCGAGCGCACCTTTGATGCATTGCACGCGGTCAAGGAGGGTGTGAAGTCGACCGTCATGCCCACGGAGATGTTCCCGGAGCTGGGCATCAAGTACATTGGCCCGATTAACGGCCACGACATTGAGGCAGTTGTGCGGGCGCTGAGCTACGCCCGCGACTATGACGGTCCCATCATCGTGCACACGGTCACCGAGAAGGGGCATGGCTTTGCTCCTGCGGTCAACGAGCCGAAGGACCAGATGCACTCCACCGGCGCCATCGACCCGGTCACCGGTGTATCTAAGGGACAGAAGCAACCGGGGTGGACCGCGGCGTTCTCGGAAGAATTGATCAAGGCGGGCCACGCCCGCGAGGACATCGTTGCCATTACTGCCGCCATGGCTGGGCCGACGGGGCTAACCCCCTTCCAAGAGGAGTTCCCGGAGCGCTTTTTTGATGTCGGCATCGCTGAGCAGCATGCCATGGCTTCTGCATCCGGTCTGGCGCTGGCCGGGATGCACCCGGTGGTGGCGGTGTACTCTACGTTCCTCAACCGTGCGGTGGACCAAGTCATCATGGACATTGCGCTGCTCAAGCTGCCAGTGACCATTGTCCTCGACCGCGCCGGTGTCACGGGCTCTGATGGCGCTTCACACAACGGTGTGTGGGATATGGCGCTCATGAGCATCGTCCCCGGCATGCGCATCGCCGCCCCGCGCGATGGTGCCCGCCTGCGGGAACTCTTTAACGAAGCCATCGCAATCGAGGATGGCCCGACCGTGGTGCGCTTCCCCAAGGGCAACCTCCTTGATGACCGCGACGAACTCAAGCGGCTCGATGACGGGGTAGACATCCTGAGCTATTCCGATGCTGCTGCCGCTACGGAGGAGGCTACTGATGTGCTTATCGTCGCCATCGGTGCCATGAGCGCGCGTTCCCTGGGTGCAGCTGAGCTGCTCGAAGCCCAAGGCTTCAACGTGACCGTCGTGGACCCGCGCTGGCCGGTACCGGTACCGCAATCCATCATCGCGTTGGCGGCCGATCACGATCTCGTGGTGACGGTGGAGGATGGCATCCTGCGGGGCGGTGTGGGGTCCATGGTGGCCGAGGCCCTCGACGCCGCCGATGTGGACACTCCAGTACACAGGCTCGGCGTACCCGGCTGCTTCCCCAAGCATGCCAGCCGTGGAGAAATCCTCGAGGACTTTGGCTTGACCCCGGAAGGCATTGCGAACTCAGTGCGTGAGTGGGTAGCTGCACGCGATGCTGAGGAGTCTGCTAAGAGCGCGGGGGAGTAGGGCGCATCCGGGCTAACCCGCGCTGCAGGAGCGGCGTGGCCAGCTCGACTTGCCAGTCGCGCGCGCCCTGGGAGCGCAGGAAATCGGGGAGATCGGCATCTTCCGCGATCTCCCCCGCGACGCCGCCTTCTGGCCCGAACGCTGCCCACACCGCTGTACGTATCAGACTGGGTTTGAGGATCAGCTCGTAGCTCATGCGCAGTTCGTCACCGAGGTCCTCGAAGTCATGGCGGATCTCGCAGTAGAGCTGCCACAGCTCGGGAAAATCCCGGTTAAATACTGATTTGGAGGGCACCGGGCGGGGGCTGCGCAGTGGCTTTGGCCACTCCTGGCGCGGGCTGTCCAGCGCAGTCGTGACGGCATCGAGCCAGCGCAACGTAGCCCCACCGCGGCGGCGGGGGAAACCTTTAATCTGATTGATGTCGTGCGGGGTGCGAGGCACGCGGCGCGCTATGTCCACGAGCACGCGGTGCGGCAGCACCCGGTTGGGGGCGATGTCCTGGGAACGTGCGATGGATTCGCGGCGTTGCCACAACTCGCGAGCCACGGCGAGCTGTTCGCGTGTGCGTAGCGAAGACACACCTTTCAGCTCCCGCCACGTTCGAGGCTCAGGGCCGGTAATCCCGGCATGCTCGTCCACGATCCGGTCGAATTCTTCAAAGGCCCAGTCGAGTTTGTCTTCTTCCGCAAGGATGTCTCGCAACGTCACAGCAAGTTCGTTGAGCAGCTCCACGTCGAGCGCCGCGTAGTTGCGCCATGTCCGGGGAATGGGTGTTTGGGACCAATCGGAATCGCCGTAACCCTTTTCCAGTTCGACGTCGAACAGCTCCAGCACCATCGCCCCCAGGTTGGGATGCGCAAAACCGGCGAAGCGGGCGGCAAGCTCGGTATCGAACAGTGTTCCGGGGTGTAGCCCCAGCCAGGCCAGACAGGGAAGATCAGAAGGGGCGGCGTGGACTACCCAGTCCTGGCCGTTGAGCACCGGCGCTAGCGCGGAACTCAGTTCATGCCGACGATTCTCCGGGGCAAACAAAAGCGTGCCTGCGCCTTCCCGGCGAATTTGCACTAGAAAGGCGCGGTCATCGAAGCGGTAGGCCGACGCGCGTTCGGTATCAATTGCGAAGGGTCCAGTCCCCGCGGCCAGGCGCGCGGCACCCGCCTGGAACTCACGGGGAGAAAGCAGGACTTTTGGCGTGCCGTCGGCGGGGACCTGGCGCAGTTCGCTCATGTTAGCGCCCGAGCTCGGTGACGCCCTCGGGCGGCAGGCCTGCGACGAGAGAAAGCACCTGTGCAAAAGCCTCGACGTGTGGGGCAAGATCCAGGTCGGCTGCAGTCCAGGACGCGCGCATTTCCAACTGATAGGCGCGCGGAGGGCCTCCGATCTCGCCGAAGCGCACCGAAGCAGTCGAGGTGACAGTACCTCCGAGGTTGGTGTGTGTTGCCTCGCGCACGTCGAGGGATTCGGTGAGCCACTCCCAGGCGACGTCGGGAAGCAGCGGGTCCCCGGCTACGGCATCCTCCAAGTCTGCCTGGATGTAGGCCACCAGGCGCATCGCACCTTCCCAGGCTTCCTCAGCGCCTGGGTCGTGCAACAGGATAAGGCGGCCGAAGGCATCACCCTCAGAGTCGGTGGGGATAGCCTCCTCCTGCTCGTGACGCTCAACCTCCAGGCCAATGGCATGGCTGAACGGGGCCAGTCGCTGCGGGGGTCGGATGGTGCCCAAGGTGATTTCTGGGCGCAGCTGCGCAGCGTGGAGGGACTCGACGGCCTCCGTGAAGGCAGCCGGAGTGCTCGGTTCTGCGGGGCGCGATTCGGCGGGAGAGGCGGCGGCGCGATCGTGCAGGTTGGTCGGTGCCCCTGCAAGGTTGCGCGAAGAAACGTCGGAATTGCTCACGGGGTTCAAGGTATAAGCTCCGCCCGTGTGGCGGTGGAAGGCGCGCCGAAAGGCTAGTGGCGCGCGAGGGCGTCTCCAACTTATGATGGATAAGAAACTTTGTCGGTTGAAAAAAAGGAGAGAGGCATGTCGAAGGTCAACTTCGCCGAGCTCAACAAGGTCCAGCGCTACTCGCAGCACGCGGTGTTCCAGGTCATCCCGGGGGCGCTGGGCACTGAGCGCGAGGAGATCGTCGCGCAGGCGCAGAAGTTCTTCTCTGAGCTCGAGGAAGCAGGCGTGGTTATCGTGCGCGGTATCTACGATCTGTCCGGAATGCGGGAGAGCGCTGACTTCATGATCTGGTGGCACGCTGAGGAATTCGCCGACATCCAGAAGGCCTTCGCGGACTTCCGCCGCGAGACCGTCCTGGGCCAGGTCTCTGAGGTGACGTGGGTAGGAAACGCCTTGCACCGCCCGGCGGAGTTCAACAAGTCCCACCTGCCGTCCTTCATCATGGGCGAGGAGCCCGGTGAGTGGATTTCCGTCTACCCCTTCGTGCGCTCTTACGACTGGTACACCATGGACGAGGAAAAGCGCCGCCGCATCCTCATGGAGCACGGCATGCAGGCGCGTGATTATCCGGACGTGCGCGCGAACACCGTGCCGGCCTTCGCGCTGGGTGACTACGAGTGGATCCTGGCCTTTGAGGCCCCGGAGCTGCACCGCATCGTGGATCTGATGTACCTCATGCGCTACACCGAGGCGCGCCACCACGTGCGCGAGGAGATTCCCTTCCACACCGGTCGCCGCGTGAAGGATGTGGCTGAGCTCATCGCGATTTTGCCTTAAAGGGTCGTTATAGCGCCGGAAGCCGGTTGAGGGTTTAGTCCTCGACCGGCTTTTCTTCTAGGTTGAGGCAGATGGAATTGATGCAGTAGCGCAGGTCCGTCGGCGTATCGTATCCCTCGCCTTCGAAGACGTGGCCTAGGTGGGACTCGCAGTTGGCGCACAGCACTTCAATGCGGCGCATGCCCAGTGAATTGTCCTCGCGCTCAATGACGGCGTTGCCAGCCAAAGGGGAGAAGAAGGACGGCCATCCGCAGTGCGATTCAAACTTTTCCGTGGAGCGGAAGAGCTCGGCGCCGCAGGCTCGGCAGGAGTACACGCCTTCGGTGGTGGTGTTGGTGTATTCGCCGACGTGCGGTGCCTCGGTGCCGGCCTCACGCAGGACGTGGTACTCCTCAGGACTCAGGCGCTGGCGCCATTCGGTATCGGCAATGAGCTTGAAATCAGTCATGCGGGAATCTTATCGCTCGACTGAGCTTGCCGGCTAGCCCCTCGTTCCGCGCTCCACCAGCCGGCCACGGAGGCAGCGGTCACGACGATGAGCAGGCCCCACCCGATGGTGGCGATGAACACGCTCATCCAGTGCGCGGCGGTGGGCATGCTGGACGACGTCCACTCGAGCGGCGCCAAGAATAAAAATGCGGCCAACCATGCTCCCCACGTGTGGAAGACCGAGCGGCCCAGCACCACCGTAAACAGCATTGGGATAAGCCACATGGAGTAGTATTGCTGTCCCAAGGAGGAAAGGAAGAAGATCCCGACCATGATGGCACCACTTGTGCTCAGCGCCCAGAAGGTCGGCTCGCTGTCGCGCCAGCGCAGCAGACCGAGGATCGCCACTGCGGCTAGCGCCGCGAAAAGGATCCAGATGGGGTAGTAGATGACGCCGGGGAGATCGAAGTAAGCGCGCACGCCCGGCCATGAGGCGTTGGCGTAGTCGCGCGTGGTGGACAGGTAAGGAAGAAGGTTGGCGCGGAAGCCTTCCGCGCCCGGAACGAACGGCCATGCAGCAACGTTGCTCCCCAGCGGTATAGCCACGCCCAAACCTAAGGTGAGCCAGCGCTTGCGCACCAAGGCGAGGAAGAGCAGCGGGGCAAATTGCGGCTTAACCAGAATCGCCAGACCGATGCAGAGTCCAGCGGCCCATCCGTGTTTATCCAACAAAGCCAGGAACGCCACCATCGCGAGCAGCAACAAGCCATTGATGTTGGTAAAGACCAACGTGTTGATGACTGATTCGGTAGCGAAGGCTGCGGCGATGCTGACCGGCCACAGCGGGCCCCGCAGGCTGTGACCTACGAAGCGGGTCAGCAGGGCCAAGGCAGCGACGATGGCAGCGGCGTTGGCCAGAATGAAGGCGATGCGCGCGTGTTCCTCAGACACGAGTCCTAAGGGAGACAGCAGGACGGTGGCCCCTGGGTTATACAGGTAGAGCGGTTCCACGAAGGAATAGTTCTGTTCATAAACCGGGTTGCCTTCCCACAACCTCCGGATCGCGCGGTAGACGGTGCCGAAGTCATCAGTCACCGAGCCGTTAACAGCGAGCACGAACACGCGGTGAAGGACTAAAACGATGGCGGCGGGCCAGGCGGCGGCCGTCCACAGTCGCGCGGAAGCTGGGGATGAGGGAGCCGGAGAAGTCACGGCAGCAAAGTTTACGGGGTTTGTGCGCGCCGGTAGCGCAGAAACACCGTGCTGTCGACGGTGTCGACGTTCTCCAGCTCGAGCTTGAGCGCGGGGGAGGTGGCCTCGCCGTCGACGACGGGCTTTTCGACGGAAGGGGAAAGGTGCGGATCGAGCGTCAGATAAAGCTGGTCGACGAGGCCTTCTGCGATAAAGGCGGAATAAACGGATGGGCCACCTTCGCAACTGATGCGGCGCGCGCCTAGAGCGTGAAGAGCTGAAACAGCCTCGCTCATGGTTCCGGTACCTGTGCTGATGACTTCGGCACCGGCGTCGGCCAAGCGCCGTGCCTCGGGCGAAGACGCGCGCTCTGCCGGGGTAAGCACGATGGGGCCTGCTGCAATGAAATCCTCGAAACCGGCAAAATCGAGGGAGTGGCTAAGCACGGCGAGGCGCGTGCTTGTCGACGGCCCATATTCCTCCGCCTTCACCGTGGCTGAGCCGACGACGGCAATATCGGACCACTCGCGTAAAGCCGCCAAGAGCTCGGCGTCAGTGTCGTTACCCATGGGACCGGAAGTGCCATCGATGGTGGCGGAGCCGTGGAGCGTACTCACCGCAATCAAGCGGATTCCTTCTCGGTCTGGCCCCAGTAGGCGTTCTATCAGCGCAGTGTCACTCATGGCGCCCCACGGTACCGCAAAGGGTGGCTACTGCCTGGGGAAGTGGATCTCATGCCATTAGGCGCGCTGGAGCCGCCATGTGCCGAAGCGCAGCGCGCAGGCTCCCCAATGGAGCAATAAGAGCACCAAGAGAACGAAGGACAACCGGTGCCAGCCTTCATTCCATGAACCTAGGCACAGTGTTCCGACCGGGAAGGTCGAGCCCCACCAGCCGGGGCTGTAGGGAGTCCACTCGAAGACCGCTCGGTAGAAGCAGTACATTGCGAATGCGACGCAGGGTGCTCCAATGGTGAACATGATGATGCCGTAGAGGTGGGCGTCAAAAAGCAGTGTCGAGGCTGCCGTTGACTGTCCAACCACGCCGAGCGGGATCCACGCTGTCCCTGCAGCTGCCCCGCGCGGCCTTTCTCGGCGTTGTACAAGGGACCAGTAACAGTAGGCGAATAGTGGAATTGCGGTGATGAACGTGAGGAAGAAGCATAACTCGCCGGCAAAGTGGTAGAACTGCCCGTGGTTGATAGCCAACTGACCTGCGGAGGTCGCCGCCACCATGGGAGAAACAAGTGCCAGGCCCCAAGGAAAAGCGGGCTTGTCGTAGAGGTGCGGCTGTTTGAACAACCCCCATAGCTGCCACAAACAGACCACCACCGATAGCGGTGCACCAATCCACCAACTTGCCAACTGGAAGGCATCGCTTCCGGTAAGCGCGGTCCATGCCGAGCCGCACGCCAGCAGCCCCATCGTGTACATGCCCCACGCCGCCATGTTCTGGTGCCGGGGAGGCTCATTCTTCGTCCCCGCGGTAACAATCACCAGCAGCACCGCTGCGATAAAAGCGAAGACGAACTGCGCTACGCCTAAACCATGCAACCCCGACAAAGTCGATGCAATCGAGGTACCCATCAAGGCACCGGCCCAGGCCGGGCCGCACTTTGGCAACCGCATAAAATCACCCTATTCCTGCACTTGTTGCTATCGAACCCTTATGGAGCAATCGGATAAGTGTGCGAGGGGGACAGGTTCAATGTCATGCAGTCTTGTGTAACCGTGCCGTGTCCCCAACGCGTCGAGGTTTTCGTCTAGCCCTTGTGGCCAAGATGAGGCACAATGAGAAAACGCCCCCGCGAGAAACCATTAATGTAGATTTATAATCCACATAGTATCCACGCGAAGGCTTGTGCCACATGCTGCAGGTCTCTGACCTGCAGTTATGATGGTGGTTCTAGCTGGGATTGAACCAGCGACCTTTCCGGTGTGAACGGAACGCTCTCCCACTGAGCTATAGAACCTCGGTGCAGCACTTAAGGTACACCGCGCGTGTAGTAACCCCCTAATCGTCCAGCTCAAACGCGCTTTAAGCTGTATGTGTGGGCGCTGGCTGTCGTGGTGGAATCGGTAGGGGGTCTCTTGTTGTCATCGCCGCCGCTCGCTGTAACTGCAGTCTCAATCACACTGATGTAATCCGCAGGCTTTGGGGAGTCTGGGGATTAGTGCCGTGGGCTGCGGATTTGGAAACTACGGCGGCGCACGATAAAGTTTCTTCTCGCACCACGGCATACCGGCCGGGAACGTGCAATGCGGATGTAGCGCAGTTGGTAGCGCATCACCTTGCCAAGGTGAGGGTCGCGAGTTCGAGTCTCGTCATCCGCTCCAAGACTTTCTTGACGCCAAACTTTTTGGCATAAGTGAGTGGAGGGTCTTGATAAATACATATGCGCGATTAGCTCAGTGGGAGAGCGCTTCCCTGACACGGAAGAGGTCACTGGTTCAATCCCAGTATCGCGCACAAGGACTTTGTCCTAGAAACCGGGCCTGGTTTCGAATGCGGATGTAGCGCAGTTGGTAGCGCATCACCTTGCCAAGGTGAGGGTCGCGAGTTCGAGTCTCGTCATCCGCTCCAGCACATGTAGTGTGTGAGGCGGTATCGCCACGGTGGAATGGCCGAGTGGTGAGGCAACGGTCTGCAAAACCGTGCACACGGGTTCGATTCCCGTTTCCACCTCAAATGCTGGCGCCCAAACAGGGCGCTGCGAGCGCGTTTAGCTCAGCGGGAGAGCGCTTCCCTGACACGGAAGAGGTCACT
>NZ_KV794784.1:0-15307 GCF_001808895.1 Corynebacterium sp. HMSC070E08 | reverse complement strand
AGAGGTCACTGGTTCAATCCCAGTATCGCGCACAGGGTTTCCATTTGGAGCCCGCGACGAGCGAGAGCTCGTCACGCGGATGTAGCGCAGTTGGTAGCGCATCACCTTGCCAAGGTGAGGGTCGCGAGTTCGAGTCTCGTCATCCGCTCCGGCGAAAGTGTCCCCCCATGACGGAGGGGCACTTTTTTATTTTCTTCGCCCTTGCCTCATTCACGGTAGATAGTGGCACAAAATCGCAGATTTTTGATGCCTTGTTTACCGTGAGCGCTCAGGTTGGATAAGTTTGCCCGGGAGGTTGCCTGGGAGATGTCCAGGTTTGAGGTGGGGGCGTGTTGGAAGGGGACTTTTCCCCGTCGGTGGCCGAGCTTTTCGCCAGCCATTTATGATGTTTCTCACAGACTTGTCATCTCAAAGAAATGGACATCATGAGAGCATTCGCCCCGTTTTTGACTTCCAGGCAGAGCGCAGTACGCACCTTTTTCGCCGTTTTCGCCGTTGCGCTTCTCGCACTTCTCAGTGCGATAGCCGTGCCAGCGTTTGCACAGAATCCCACGGGCGTCACGCGCAGTGAAGAGCCTAGTTCGGCGTCCGCGGCTGACTCCGAGTCTGCACCGAGTGGAGATTCAGCAGAGGCACAGAGCGGTGCGACGATGCTTGTGCTCGACTCTTCGGGCTCTATGAATGTCCAGGATGCTGGCGGGCAGACCCGCCTTGATGCCGCGAAGGACGCAACGAAGAACTTCGTCTCCGAACTCGGCGGCACCATCCCGTTGGGACTCGTCACGTATGGTGGCACGGTCGACGAAGCCCCTGAGAATCAGGAAGCCGGATGCCGTGATATCCACGTGGTGAGTGGGCCTAAGGAGGACGTGGGGGATTCTTTCACTGGGCCAATCGATGACCTTCAAGCTAAGGGCTATACCCCGATTGGTGATTCCCTGAAGAAGGCCGCCGAAGAGCTGGGCGGTCAGCACGGGACGATCGTCTTGGTATCGGACGGCATTGATACCTGTGCGCCGCCGCCAGTATGTGAAGTAGCCAAAGAGCTTCACGAGCAGGGGGTTGATCTTGTCATCAACACGATTGGCTTCAATGTTGACGAAGAAGCCCGCAAGGAGCTTTCCTGTATCGCAGGTGCCGCAGGCGGCGAGTATCTCGACGCCGGGGACGCAGATTCACTGGCAGCGATGATTAAGAAGGCAGCAGGGCGCGCCGCAGACATTTACAAATCCGATGTCGAGCAGATTGAAGGCAGCGAAGATATTAGCCAACCAACGCAGCTTCCTCGCTGGGAATCCGGAGAGGACTTCATCTTCCGTGCGCAACTGGAGCCGCCGACTAACGGCGGCGAGGATACTCACAAGGATTTTCACGCTGAGTCATGGTCTATTCCCGTCAAGCCTGGGGAGCGCTATGTAGCGACGATGTACAAGACTTTGGACGGCGCGGTGGTTAAGCCGCGAAGTCTCGGAATGTCGGTTTTCTTCGGTGACGGTTCCGAGCCACCGACCGGTAATCATGGAGGTGAACAAGGCTCCATTGAGTGCACTGCTGATCAGGACGAGTTCCATACCTCCATTCGCACAGACGCTTTGCCCAGCGCGAGTGCCTTTACCCGAGAAATGGGCTCCGAAAAGTGTCCAAGTGACGAACTTGTCTTGACCGCGAAGCGAGCGATGACCCATAAGGCTGAGGAACCCCTAGACGTAGAAATCCTCCTCCACCGCATTGACCCTGTGTCCAACATGGATGAGCTGGTGAGCGGGCTGGACAGCGAGGTAGAGGGTGAGCTTCATGCCAATTTTGAAGGCGCTGAAAAGGTTCGCGCGGCTAGCTGGTTCAGCGATGCCATTGAGCTGGAAAGCGGAGACACCATCGAGACCGACATTGTGCGGGGCGAGGCGCAAGTCTTCAAGGTTCCCATGAAGGAAGGACAGCAGCTTGCTGCTGCCTTGAAAGTAGGCGAGATGTCTGATGAGAATGCCTTGAAGTACTCGTCCCTGAATTTGGAGATTCTTAACCCCGCGCGCGAGCGAGCTGGTGACAACGATTATATGTCGGCGTTGAACGAGGGCCAAGAAGTTGCAGCACACTCAGTTATACCGACGGCCTTCGCCAACCGTTTCGGTCAAAGTCAGGCAAACGGGCAAGGAGCCCAAGCTAACTGGTTGGAGGGTGACTATTACATCTTGGTCACCCTAGATGCGGGCACGGATACCGAAAAGGAAGATGAGGTATTCGATGGCAAGCGAGACACGGCGAAATATGCCCTCACCACCAAGGTGTTGGGGGATCCAATCCAAGGGCCCATCTATGAGCCTGTCAAGGACAAGACTGAGGCACCGAAGAGTGATGGTGACGAAGGAAATGTGGACCAAGCAGCAAGCGCCGACGAGGATAAAGGCTTGGGTCTTGGCACCCTAGGATTTCTCTTGGCCGCAGCCTTGGGCATCATTGCGCTTGCCGTCATCATCTTGGTGGTCATCCTTCTTCGCGGGCGTAGACACTAGTGCTACCTGCGGGAACTGCGGCAGAATCCACGCTTGCGTAGGCATAGGGAACTTTTCTGTCGCGTGCAACGACTACTTGATAACCCCACGCACTCCACGTGGGGTTAAGGATTGGCTAGGAGATCCCTCCCAGCGATAGGATGAGGGAACCTTCAATCAAAAGTTTCATCACGCCATCAAGGAGTCATCCAAGAAATGCAGTTGCGTCAGGTCACCACAGTAGTCGCCGCTGGGGCCGTGAGCCTCGTGATTGGGCTGTCCGCGCCACTAGCCGCGGCACATGACTCAGTCATTGGCGGCAACGTGGTGGGTGACGCACCGCTGGAAGAATTCCCCCGTGAAATCACGCTGGAGTTCTCTGGCATTCCTCGGGATGACTTCAACACTTTCGCCGTGAGCGACACAACCTCCGGCGACGTGCTCTTTGATGCCACACCCACCATTGACGGACGAAACCTCACCATTGAGGTTCCCCAGGACATCGAACCTGGTGACGGCGAATACCAAGTAGGTTTTCGCATTACCTCCTCCGATGGTCACTCCACACTCGGCTCGGTGCCGTTCAGCGTAGCTTCCGGTGCTGCCGGAGGGGAGGCAGGCAATGGGTCGTCTGGAGCCTCTGGCCAAAGTGACGCGGATGCTGCCGCGGAAGACGGCGGTGCAGAGGACTCCCAGGACCCCCTGAGCTCCCTGCCCGCAGCTGCTAAATGGATCATTGGTATCGGGGCAGTTCTCGTCGTCGGTGCGGCAGTCTTCGCCTTCGGGGCGAAAACACGTCGCTCCGATGGCGCAGGCTAGGCCACACAGGGCCTCGATGACGCGCGAGCCAATCCACCTCATCCCCTTCAGGTAATTACTCCAGAAAGGCATGTTCCATGCTGAAATCCCGTTCTTTCTTCCGTACCTCCGTAGTTGCTATCGCGGCTGTCAGCCTCACCTTGGCTGGTTGCTCGCCGAGCGAGGAGGACTCGACAGCTACCGCGACGAGCACCGCGGCCAGCGCTGACAGCAGCGCAGAGAAGGGTGCGGAAACCAGCACGTCGGCTTCTTCCTCCGCTGAGTCTGGCGTAACTTTCGAGGATGCTGTCGTGCGCGCCATGGAGAAGGACTCCGATATGACCGCTATCTTCGGCACGCTCCACAACAACACGGACAAGGACATCAACGTAGTTGGCTTCAGCTCTTCGGTGAAGGCTAAGCACTATGAGATCCACGAGGTCGTAGACGGCGTGATGAAGGAGAAGGAAGAAGGCTTCGACATCCCCGCTGGCGAATCCCTCGAGCTCGCGCCGGGAGGTTTCCACTTCATGCTGATGGGCGTGACCGAGCCCGTCATGGCCGGTGAGACCGCAACCCTTACGCTGGAGCTTGCCGACGGTTCCACGATCGAGCTCGGTGACATCCCCGTGCGCACCATTGGTGCCGGCGATGAAGACTACGGCGACATGGGCCACATGAACCACGGCGATATGGACCACGGATCCATGGACCATGGTGAGCACATGGACCACTCGGAATCCGCAGACGCGTCTGACATGAAGAAGGAAGAGCACGCGCACTAGAAACCAGCGTGTTCCGGGCCAAGGTAGGCAAGAAATCGGTTCTCACGAGATAGGGAGAAATCAAAAATGAGCGGGTTCGAGGAACCTGTCAGTCGGCGTGGACTGCTCGCCGGAAGCGCTGTGGCGGCAAGCGCGGTAGCGCTTGCAAGCTGTGCGAAAGGGGATGAACCTGGACAGGCATCTGCTGATGCCTCCGCGGATGCCTCTCGCGCAGCGCAGGCTGGGGACGCCGGCAGCACAGGCCCGGAAAACCGCGAGGAGACCATGGGTGGCGATATCGTCGCCTTCGACGGCAAGCACCAAGCAGGCATCCAAACTCCGGTCCAGGCGCACGTGGAGCTGGTGGGCTTTAACCTCAAGAAGGACACCACCGCTCGCGGCGCGGCCGCGTTGATGCGCCTGTGGACGGAGGACGCCCGTCGCCTCTGCACCGGTGAGAACCCGTTGGGCAGCCTCGAACCCGAATTGTCTACCACCCCAGCAAACCTCACCGTCACGTGCGGTTGGGGAGAGGGATTCTTCGACACGGTGGACGTCGCCAAGCCCAGCTGGCTGCGCGATATCCAGGCTTTTGACCATGATGACCTCCGCCCGGAATGGGGCCAGACAGATATCGTCCTGCAGATCTGTAGCGATGATCCTTTCACTGCCGCCTTCGTGTTGCGGCATATGACCCGTGCGGGCAAAGATTACGCCGACGTTGCGTGGATCCAGCAGGGATTCAGCCATGCCTATGGATCTGCACCGAAGGGTGTTACTCCCCGCAACCTCTTCGGGCAAAAGGACGGAACGGTTAATCCCCGAAGCGAGGAAGACTTCAACGAGCAGGTGTGGATCGAAGACGGCCCCTTCGCCGGCGGCAGCGCCATGGTGGTACGCCGCATCCACATGAACCTGGACACATGGGAGCAGCTTGATCGCGCAGCACGTGAGAACTCGACTGGGCGCACTCTCGATACCGGAGCTCCTATAGGTGCTAAGGACGAGTTCGACCCGGTGGATTTGGACGCCCGCAATGAGTTTGGGCTCAAAGCCATTGATGAGAACTCTCATGTCGCCAGAGCGCATCCGCCGGCGGAGCATCCAGAGCAAAAACTGTTGCGTCGCCCGTATAACTACAACCTGCCGCCGACTCCGGAGACCACCCAGCGCGGTGAGCTCAGCAACGCCGGGTTGATCTTTATTTGCTACCAGAAGGACCCGACGACACAGTTTGAGCCTATTCAGGCGCGCCTTGACGAAGCTGATCGGCTCAACGAGTGGATCACCCACATTGGTTCGGCCGTCTACTACATGCCGGCCGGAACTGAAGGCGAAACCTTCTGGGGCGAATCGCTCATACGCAGTTAAGAGGGGTAGACTAAGCCGCTGTAACTTTCTCGTTGAGTGCTGCTCGGCCAGGTATGTCGAGCGGCGCGTGAGCGCAAAGGAGCGCACCAAGTCATGGCGGAAATGATTCCAGCAGTCCCGGTGAACTACGACCCGATCACGGTCCCGGCCGGGACTGCCGTGGGAGCAGCGATGCGCGAGCATGAGCTGCCCAACAAGGGCCCCGAAGCAGTTGTCGTCGTCCGCGGCGCCGACGGCACCCTCTACGACCTTTCCCACACCCCGGACACGGACGCCGAGTTCACCCCGGTTGCTGCCTGCGAGGAAGATGGCCGCGCCGTTATCCGCCACTCCTGCGGACACGTCATGGCCCAGGCAGTACAGGCGGAATTCCCCGGCACCAAGCTGGGCATTGGCCCGGCCATCGAGAATGGCTTCTACTTCGACTTCCAGACCGCTGAGCCCTTCACCCCAGAGGACCTCAAGGCCATTGAGAAGCGTATGAAGAAGATCATCAAGGGCGGCCAGCGCTTCGAGCGCCACGTCTATGCCACCACCGAGGAGGCTGAGGCGGCATTGGCCAACGAGCCCTTCAAACTGGAGCTGGTCCAGGACAAGGGCAACGTGGACCCAGATTCCGATGAGGCCGCCGAGGTGGGTGCCGGAGATCTGACCCACTATGACAACGTCAACCCGCGCACCGGCGAGGTGGAGTGGTTTGATCTCTGCCGCGGCCCGCACGTGCCGACCACCAAGTACATCCCGGCATTCACCCTGACGCGTTCCTCTGCTGCCTACTGGCGCGGTGACCAGTCCAAGGCTGGTTTGCAGCGCATTTATGGCACCGCCTTCGAATCCAAGGAGGCCTTGGAGTCCTACAAGACCATGGTGGAAGAGGCCGAAAAGCGTGACCACCGCCGCCTGGGTGCTGAGCTGGACCTATTCTCCTTCCCGGATGAGATTGGTTCCGGTTTCCCGGTATTCCACCCCAATGGCGCTACCGTGCGCATGGAGATGGAGGAGCACTCCCGCCGTCGCCACATCGCGGACGGCTACTCCTTCGTGTCCACCCCGCACCTGACCAAGGGAGACCTGTTCAAGAAGTCCGGTCACCTGGATTTCTACGCGGATGGCATGTTCCCGCCGATGCAGCTCGACGGTGAGTGGGACGAGGATGGCAACTGCACCAAGCAGCCGCAGGACTACTACGCCAAGCCGATGAACTGCCCAATGCACAACCTCATCTTCGCCTCCCGCGGCCGTTCCTACCGCGAGTTGCCGCTGCGCCTCTTTGAGTTCGGAACGGTCTACCGATACGAGAAATCTGGCGTTATCCACGGCCTGACCCGCGCTCGCGGCTTTACCCAGGATGACTCGCATATTTACTGCACCCCGGAGCAGCTCGAAGAAGAGTTGACCAAGGTTCTGGAGTTCATCATTTCCTTGCTCAAGGACTACGGCCTGGATGACTTCTACCTTGAGCTGTCCACCAAGGACCCGAACAAGTACGTTGGCTCGGATGAGATCTGGGAGCGCTCGACGAAGATCCTGCAGTCGGTGGCGGAGAAGTCCGGCCTTGAGCTGGTCCCGGACCCGGCAGGCGCGGCCTTCTACGGCCCGAAGATTTCCGTTCAGGCTCGCGATGCCATCGGCCGTACCTGGCAGATGTCCACCGTGCAGCTGGACTTCAACCTGCCTGAGCGCTTCGAGCTCGAGTACACGGCGTCGGATGGCTCCAAGCAGCGCCCGATCATGATTCACCGTGCGCTCTTCGGCTCCATCGAGCGTTTCTTTGGCGTGCTCCTAGAGCACTACGCGGGTGCATTCCCGGCGTGGCTGGCTCCGCACCAGGTGGTGGGCATTCCAGTCGCTGATACCTTTGCCCCGCACCTTGAGGAAGTTTGTGCACAGCTGCGTGCACGCGGCCTGCGCGCTGACGTGGATACCTCCGATGACCGCATGCAGAAGAAGATCCGTAACCACACCACCGGCAAGGTGCCATTCATGCTTCTGGCCGGTGAGCGTGACGTCGAAGCGGGTGCGGTCTCCTTCCGCTTCCTCGACGGCACCCAGGTCAACGGTGTGCCGGTCGAGGCGGCAATCAACGTCATCGAGGCGTGGGTTCGTGAGCGCAATAACGAACAACCGACCAAGGACAGCATCGCCGAGCGCGTCTAGATGCATATGCATCTAGGCAGAGGCTAGAAAGGGAGAACATACAGAGTGGGAGAGTACGTCGATACCGGCCTGGGAACGCCCGACCGCTTAGAGCGCCTGTGGGCGCCGTACCGCATGAGCTACATCAAGCGTGAGGGCGGCGCCGGCGACGTGCCGAAGAAAGCCCACAATCCGTTCGTGGAGATTCCGCAGATGTCGGACGAGGACGGGCTCATCGTGGCCCGCGGCGAGCTTGTCTACTGTGTGCTCAACCTCTATCCCTATAACGCTGGGCACATGATGGTCATTCCGTACCGTCAAGAATCTGAGCTGGAAAACCTTACCGAGGAGGAATCCCGTGAGCTCTTCCAGTTTGCCCAAGCAGCTATCCGGGTTCTCAAGAAGGTCTCCGGCCCCGATGCCGTCAACGCTGGATTCAATCTGGGGCGCGCCTCCGGTGGATCGGTGGGGCAGCACCTGCACATGCACATTGTTCCGCGCTGGAGCGGGGACTCTAATTTCATGACTATCGTGGACGGCGTCAAAGTGCTGCCGCAGCTCCTCAAGGACACCCGCTCCCTGCTGGCGCAGGGGTGGGCGGAGCTCGCCGCCGAGGGAATTATCTCAGGAGAAGCGCATGCTTAGTGTTCATGGGCGCAAGCCCGCCGCCGTGGTTGTGGTACCGGTGGCCAAGCTCTTCCTCAAGATGGGCCTGACTCCCAATATCGTCACCATCGTGGGGACGATTGTCACCATTGCTATCTCGGTCATCCTCATCCCGCTCGACCACCTTTTCGCCGCAGCGCTACTCTCGGGGCTTTTCGCAGCCTTCGACATGCTCGACGGCACCATGGCACGCCTGACTACGGGCGGTTCCAACTTCGGAGCTACTCTCGACGCCTCCTGTGACCGCATTACCGACGGCGCATTGTTCGCAGCGATTGCCTTTTGGATGGTGTACGTCGACAATGCTCACCCGCTTAACTTCGCCGCCTGCATGGTGGTGCTCGTGAGCTCCCAGGTCATTTCCTATGTCAAGGCGCGCGGTGAGGCCTCCGGCTTTAAGATGGTCGGCGGACTCGTCGAGCGCCCCGAGCGCCTGATTCTGGGCCTCGGCGGCGTGGGTCTGGAGGGACTGGGGGTTCCTTATGCCCTAGAAGTCTCGCTCTGGCTCCTAGCTGTCGGTTCTGTCTTCACCATTTACCAGCGCATGCGCCAAGCGGCGCGCCAGGACACTAAAGCGCGTTTCAAGAAGGATCTTTAGCCTAAGTAATCGCTCCGCTCAGCCGGCACCCGACCCCGGCCCGCACAGAAAGGCTTCTCAACCGTGGCTCTAGTGGATCGTGAACGCCTGACGGCCGCCGCGTACATCGCGTGTTGGAAAGTTGTACGTTTTCTTCCGCAACCGCTGGCAGCCTGGTTGTTTGAGCGCGGCGCGGATGTGGCCAGCGACAATGGAAAGGGCATGGAGCAGCTGCGCCGAAACCTCAGCCGCGTGGTGGGCGCCGAAAACGTGACGCGCGAGCTGGTGCGTGACTCGATGCGTTCCTACATGCGTTACTGGCTCGAGGCCTTTCGCCTGCCTGCCATCCACTCGGACCCCGAGTTGCAGAAACGTCTATTGGCAGGGCTGCGCGGCAAGGAGCACGCGGACGCCTCAGTGGCATCGGGCCGCGGGGTGATCTTCGCCCTTCCGCACTCCGGCAATTGGGACATGGCGGGTGTTTTCTGCGTGGGTCACTATGGCGGATTCACCACCGTGGCCGAGCGCCTAAAACCCGAGGCGCTTTTCTACGCTTTTGTGGACTACCGCGAGAGCCTTGGCTTTACCGTCTTGCCGCTGACCGGCGGAAGTTCCTCGCCTTTTCCGCGTTTGAAAGACACCCTGGAGCGTGGTGGCGTGGTGTGTTTATTGTCCGAGCGTGACCTCACACGCACTGGTGTGCCGGTAGACTTCATGGGCGAAGAAGCCAACGTTGCCGCAGGCCCCGCCCAACTCGCCATCGAGACGGGAGCGGCCCTTCACGTGGTGCACTCGTGGTTCGATGGTAAGGAATGGGGC
Source organism: Corynebacterium sp. HMSC070E08 (assembly GCF_001808895.1). Taxonomy (NCBI): domain Bacteria; kingdom Bacillati; phylum Actinomycetota; class Actinomycetes; order Mycobacteriales; family Corynebacteriaceae; genus Corynebacterium; species Corynebacterium sp. HMSC070E08. Next base: position 5,687 of record NZ_KV794784.1, on the reverse strand, counting down.
TTGTCCGTCAGCCCCGAGGTGGAAGTTACCACTCTTCACGAGACCTGCCAGCGGCTCGCAGAAGGCTTCGCAGAAAACATCCGAGCGCATCCAGAGGATTGGCACATGCTGCAGCCGCATTGGAACGCCGACGTAGAACGTCGGCGGGCGGCGCGCGCGAAGAAATAGAAAGGCAGAACACATCATGCGGATCGGTATTATCTGCCCCTATTCCTTCGACGAGCCTGGCGGCGTTCAGGCCCACATCCTTGACTTGGCTACTGTTTTTATTGAACAGGGTCATTATGTGGAGGTGCTGGGGCCGGCGTCGGCAAGCACGCAGGTCCCCAGCTTTGTGCGGAAGGGAGGCTGGGCGGTGCCGATCACCTATAACGGATCTGTGGCCCGCCTGTCCATCGGCCCGCACGTGCGCCGCAACATCAAGCGCTTCATCCGCGAGGGCAACTTCGATATCCTCCACATTCACGAACCGAACTCCCCAAGCTATTCCATGGCAGCCTTGGCACTGGCGCGCGGGTCGATCGTGGCGACGTACCATGCATCCGCCTCCAGTTCTCTCGCGCTGACTCTGGCCAAGCCTTTCCTGCGCCCATATCTGGAAAAGGTCCGGGGCGGGATCGCGGTCTCGGAGATGGCGCGGCGCTGGCAGGTGGAGCAGCTTGGCGGTGACCCCGTGCTTATCCCCAATGGCGTGGATACCTCCGTGTATGCCCTCGAGCGGGAGCGAGCTGAGCGTGAGCGACGCGATTCGGAGATTGAAATTGTGTTTTTGGGACGCCTCGATGAACCGCGCAAGGGGTTGGACATTCTTCTCGAGGCCCTGACGCTTCTCCCAGAGCCCGTCCGCGTGACGGTCATGGGAGGAGGGCATCCGCGAAGCGCCCCAGGGGTTGAATTCGTGGGCCGGGTCAGCGATGCCGAGAAAGCAGCCATCCTCGGGCGTGCCGATATCTATGTGGCGCCCAATACTGGAGGCGAAAGTTTCGGCATCGTCCTCGTCGAGGCGATGGCCGCCGGCTGCGCGGTCGTGGCTTCAGATTTGGAGGCCTTCGCCGCGGTGTGCAACGTCGATTCGGACACACCCGCCGGTGCTTTGTTCCGTAACGGTGATGCCACGGATCTAGCCCGCGTGCTGCACGATGTGGTGAGCGATTCCGGCAAGCGGCACGCCTTGACCGCAGCGGGAATGGAGAGGGCTCGCGACTACGATTGGGACCATGTGGCCGCAGCCGTAATGCGCGTCTATGAAACGGTAGCGGACGGAACAAAGGTGCGTGTGTCTTAAATGCCGATCGAAGTTGTCATCATCCTTGCTCTGGCGATTGTGCTCGGAATGTGGGCCCTGTACACAGCACAGCGGCTCAACTCCCTCCACATCCGCACCGATGCAGCGTTAGCGCAGTTGGAGTCCACGCTCGACCGCCGTGCGACGGTCGTGAGCGCGCTGGCGCCGGAGCTCGAGGGCATTGCGGCGCGGGCGGAGTCTACCGAGTTAGCACAGGGGAATTTCGATGAGCGTGCCACCCGGGAGCGGGAGTTGTCCGCAGCCATCCAGCAGCGCTTTGAATCACGCCCGGCCTTGCTTGCCGACGCCGAAGGGCGCATTCACCTAGCTCACCGCTTCTACAACGAAGCAGTCAGCGATACTCGTGCGTTGCGGTTGCGCCCCGCTGTCAAGCTGCTGCGCTTGGGGGGAACAGCGAAGCTGCCTGAGTTTTTCGAACTAAGTCAGATCGACATGTGAGCTGCTCGCGCTGCGCGATACTCGAGGCGGTGCCAGTAGAGAGCCAGAACAGCCATGACGAGGATGAGCTGGTTGCGCAGTACGAGGGCATACACCGGGTTGGGGTCCTCACCGACATAGAACCAGATGTAGTCATAGCCATAGGGGTAGATGACGGTTCCCAAAGCCGCTGTTCCCACGGCGAGGACGGCCATGATGGTGCGTACCCCTTTGATATCGGCGGCCCTCTGCCGTTGCCCGGCGGGTGACTTGGGGACGGGGGAGCGAAGCGCCACCGCTAGTATCGGCCCGAGCCACACGATGTACTGCGGGGAGAAGACCTTATTCGTTGCGATGAGAAGCAGAATCGCCGCGATGAAAAAGACCACGGTGGAATGTGGGCTCCAGAACCCCCGTAGAAAGTGCACGAGTGCTACGCCCACGAACCACACGAGGGCCGCGCCCGTCGCGATGGTGCTGATAGCGAGTGCCGTGTCGACGCCGGGACCGGAGATCTCATAGCTCTTCGAGGCCGCGTATCCCATCGTCCACACATTAGGATGGCGATGCGCCTGGTACACGAACCACGTAGCGGCTAGAGACTCAATCTGGAGGCCGCGCTCACCTTGATACGTCAACGGGGATAGAACCCTATCCACGCTGGTCATCGCTGCTACACCGAGGCACAGGGCAACGAGACTTCCAAAGAACGCGGCCAGCCGCTGCCAGGTATCGCGGGAGTTTGCTCTCCCGACAAGCCCGGCAGCGAGGACCCCCGGCCACAGCTTCGCGGCGGTGGCCCACGCCAACAAAGCTGAGGCGAGCCGCGGGCGGGTAGCCAGAAGCGCGCCCGCGCCGGCAACCAGCAAGGCAGGATAGAGATCGAGCCGCCACGCGAAGACGTGGCCTGCCGCCGTGCCAAAGAACACCCAAAACCATCCGGCGCTATATGCCCCGGGGTTGGAACGGTGATGACGTAGGAGAAGGGCGAGGAATGCGCCGTCGGCAAGCAGCACCATTGCCGTAAAGCCGATGGCATAGGCCTCGAAGTCGTCGCCGGTAATCCACGCAAGGAGGACGCTGGGCCAGGTGCCCACCTGGGGATATTCCGTCATGTCACGGGGGTTATCCCCGTATACGCCCGCGAGGTAGTACCGGACATCCCCGAGCGGACCCGTTTCGTTGACGAGTAGGTAGATAAGGAAAAGGCGTGCCAGCACCCACCCAGCCCAGATAGTCGGGACTTTAGCGATTATTTTCAATGGCGGATTCGACGTCGACGGGTGGGCCCAAAAAGAGAAGGATGCTAAACACTACGGCAACGACGAGCAGCGCGATGAGCGCGGTGCGGACGGGGTGGCGCACTGCCTGGGCTAAGAGCTTGTCGAAGAAATTCTGCGGCTCCGCGTCATCGCTAAACCGCCACGGACCAGCAACGAGCCCGCGCCGCGACACCCACAGCGCAAAAGGCAAGGCTGCGAAAGGAATCACGGTGACAACCAGGCCCAGGATCCCGATACCCAATGGCCACCGGTTGTTGATCCACACCAGGGCCGTCATGAGCAAAAAGCACAGGAAGCCGAAGCCGTGGATACCTCCCGCAAGTGGGGTGAGTGCTGCGGTGGTGCCCGAGTACTTGAGGATCATCGAGAGGATCAGCAATCCCCACGTGACCATTTCCAGGTAAGCGGCTACGCGGTGCACGCTGTGCGGCGTGGTTGAAGTCATGCGGAATATAGTACGCAACCTCCGGGGGTGGATCAGCACGTGAGTAGGATAGTCGGGGTTAGTGTGGCGGGCGCCATATCGCGGCGAACGCCACAACGCACAAGGAAGGGAGCAAGACATGGCAACGGTGGCCCAGGCGGTCGACCTCGAGCGAATCGGCGACGACGAGTTCCGCGGCCCTGTGGTTCCATCGCTTATTACGCGCACCTTTGGCGGGCAAACCATGGCGCAGGCGCTCCGCGCGGCGCAGCTCACCGTTGACGACAAGTTTGCCCACTCCATGCACTGCTACTTCGTGGGGCCGGGCGATTCTGGCGCTCCCACCACCATTCGGGTCGAGCGGATTAGGGATGGCCGCTCTTTTGCGCACCGACACGTACGGGTCTTTCAAAACGAACGCTTGATCTTCATGCTCAGCGCTGGTTTCCAAGCGCCAGGGGACAGTGGTCCAGAGCACCAAGCAGACATGCCGCAGGTGCCGCCACCGGAGAGTATTAAGGACTCGCCCTATTCCACCCGAATCATCTTGAAAGAGTGGGAAGACTGGGACGTGCGGCTTGTCCCGGATGCGGACCGCGACGCGATTGCCGCGGAAACCACCGGTGCCGGGTTTAGGAATATTTGGTTCCGTAACACTGGTGACTTTCTTACCACTGCCGACCAGTCTCTCCACCAGGCGGCGCTGCTGTATATGTCGGACATGACGCTGATTCGTACAGCATTGCTTCCGCACCAGGGCGAGAGGATTCAGCTAGCCAGCCTGGACCATTCTCTGTGGTTCTTGCGGCCAGTTCGAGTGGATGAGTGGATGTTGTATTCGCAGTCTAGCCCGTCAGCACAAACCGGGACGGGGCTAGCAGAGGGCAAGATCTTCAATCAGCGCGGCGAGCTACTGGCCGTGGCGATGCAGGAGGGCCTGACGCGCATCCTGCATCCGGACGCCGAAGGCTCAAGCGCCAACGGGAATTGGCAAAACGTTTAGCCACCGGGGGTCAGCACCACGGCGTGCGAGACGCACGCGCGGACCCCTGTTCCGGTGGATCCAGGACAAGGCCGTATAATTGCAGCAGTTTCTACAAGCTTTTTATATAGCCACATCGAAAGGGATGACATGGCAGGCCACTCTAAATGGGCAACAACGAAGCACAAGAAGGCGGCGAACGATGCCAAGCGTGGCAAGGAATTTGCCAAGCTGATTAAGAATATCGAGGTGGCCGCCCGCACCGGTGGCGGTGATCCCGCCGCAAACCCAACCCTTGATGACATGATTAGGAAGGCCAAGAAGGCCTCTGTTCCTAACGACAACATTGAGCGCGCCCGCAAGCGCGGCTCCGGCGAAGAAGCCGGCGGTGCCGATTGGGAAACCGTGATGTACGAGGGCTATGGCCCGAACGGTGTTGCCATGCTCATCGAGTGCTTGACGGATAACCGCAACCGCGCGGCGACGGACGTGCGCACCGCCATGACCAAGAACGGCGGCAACCTCGGAGAGTCCGGCTCCGTGGCGTACATGTTCGCCCGCACCGGCTTGGTGTTGGTGGAAAAGGGAGAGCTTAGCGAAGACGACATCCTGCTCGCTGTGCTGGAGGCTGGCGCTGAGGAGGTCAACGACAACGGCGAGAAGTTTGAGATTACCTGTGCACCGGGTGATATCCCCGCCGTGCGCGAGGCGCTCGTTGCTGCCGATATCGAGGTCGATGACACCGATACCGATTTCCGCGCCTCGGTCGAGGTGCCGCTGCAGGCAGATGATGCCCGCAAGATCTTCCGCCTCATCGACGCTCTTGAGGATTCGGACGATGTCCAGAACGTTTACACCAACATGGACTTGAGCGAAGAGGTCCTCGCCCAGCTGGACGAGGACTAACGCGGCTAGTCGAGCTTGAGGCCTTCCATGCCATGAGCAGTTACCGTCTCTGACAGCGGGGCACGGCCCGGGGATGTGTTGAACACAGGGCTGGACTCGTCTGCAATGCCGAAGGTCAGGGCGGTGACAAGCTTGTGCTCCTCGTCCACTCCGAGGAATTCACGGACGGTCGGGGCGAGGAGCGAAATCATGCCTTGCGGGACACCGCGGTAGCCGTGCGCTTGAAGCGAGAGCAAGAAATTCTCCGCATAGGTACCTTGATCAAAGGCAGCGCGGATACGGTCGCCCATTGGGGGAATGAAGAGCAAAGCCGTGTGTGGGGCGCCGAAGAAGCGAAGGGGCCTGACCCCCGGAAAGTAGACACGTCGG
>NZ_KV794783.1:0-58583 GCF_001808895.1 Corynebacterium sp. HMSC070E08 | reverse complement strand
CAAAATCAACGCACTCTAAAACCGGAAGGGCCCCCAAAGATGCCTTTTGCCAGATGCCTTTTGCAGGACGCCTTCCTGACCTAGGCGGATTTAGCGTGGAACAACCCCACCCCACCGCCGAACAATACTAGGTAGCAGTGTCATTAGTGGCGTCTACAAGGTCGCGACTTGGAACTAGTCCAGCTCTTGGTTCAGCTCCTCGCGCACCTTGGTGATGATCGCGCCGAGGAAGCCCTCGCAGCCATCGGTAATCATGGGAAACGTGGAGTCATCCTCAATAACGCCCAGCGTGAATAACAAATCGCGGGTGATGGCGTGCGTGTAGTCGTATTCCGGGTTGAACTCCCATTCACCGCGGAACAAATGGACTAGTTCAAAGGAGAGCTGAGGGATGCCCTCCGGTTCGGCGTAGGCATAAGGGATGTTGTTCATGATGACCTGCGTTGCCCAGAGCGGATCGCTCATCGCCTTGCGGCCATACTTGGTGAGCTTGATCTGCGTCGTTGTGGTCTTGAGCCAATCCAGGTCCGTGAGGAATCCGCGCAGGTTCAGCAGCGGCTGGTGGTAGTCCTCGCGCTTGACGTCATCAAAATCATTGGGGCTGTTGAGGCCCTCTTTCAGGCGTGCCACGGCCGCCTGTTTGAGGTAACCGGCACCGGTCAGGCGTGGAAATTCTTCGATGACCTCGAGGTATTCGCGCACGCGTTGGCCCACGTGGGCTGCGATGGCGTCGTCAAGCGCCGGCAGCTCATAGTCGGGACGCAGCTCCGGGTAGGCCTCGTGGATTTCCGCGCGCCATTCCTCCAGCATCTCCGAGGACGGTACCGGAATGTCCTCGAAGGGTGTGGAGCGGAAGGGATCGAGCGGGAGATCCCCAGGCAGCGCGGGCTTGGTGCCGCCTTCCAGGTTGGCGGCCTCCGTGCCCATGGTGGCCAGGCGCTGCGCCACGGCGGGCGGGTAAAAAGTGGTGAGGCGCTGGTGGATTTGGTCCAGTGTGTAGTTGGGGAAGAGCGCGAAGATGCGCTCCATGCTCTCAGTGGGCACGGCCATGTAGGCCATGGTGGCTTGAACGTCGAGGACCACCTTGAACATCGCCTCGGCACTGCCCAGCTCACTCATGAGATCAGGACCCTCGCCGGCGATGAGGGCTGGCAGCCCCATGACGACGCGCGAGGTGTCCGCCAAGCTGATGCTGATATTCCATGCGCCGTCCGAGGGGTGGTAGTGCGCTACTTCCCGGAATGTTTCGAAAAAGTCCTGGTCAATGATGCTGAGGACGTCGATTGGCGTGCCTTCCTCACCCACGAGGATTCCCGGGTGAGAGGGCTCAAGGCCGAGCGCGGCGTGGACGATGATCATCATCTCGCCCACGGTAAGTTCCGCGGGGGCGGCGACGAAGCGGGACGTGGTGAAGAAGGGATTCTCCACGTCGAGGCGGACGTTCCTAGCGAGGTTCATAGTGCCCGACAGTATTAGAAAACCGTGCTATTCGCGCGCCAACGCTTCGCCCACGCGCTTGCCCGAGTGGATGCACCCGCCCAGGAAGGTGCCTTCCAGCGCATTCTTGCCGTGCATGCCGCCACCGCCGAATCCGGAGGCCTCACCGCAGGCATAGAGGCCGGGGAGGGCCGAGCCATCGGGGTTGAGGCACTGGCCATCCAGGTTGGTTTCCAGGCCGCCGAGTGTCTTGCGGGTGAGGAACTTCAGGCGCACCGCGATGAGTGGGCCCTTGGTTTCATCCAGGATGCGGTGTGGGGGAGCAACACGGATGAGCTTGTCGCCGAGGAAGCCGCGGGCGACACGGAGGTAGTTGACTTGGGCGTCTTTGCTGAAGGGATTATCCAGCTGGGAATCACGATCTTCCAGGACTTTTCTAAGTTGGGGTACCTCAATGGTGGGGGAGCCCTCAGGTGCAATGCGGTTCATTCCGGCGACGAGGTCCTCCAGGTTGTCTTCCACAACCCAATCGATTCCGTTCTCCATGAAGGCCTTGACGGCCACGTGGGTGCCGGGGCCGAGCTTGCCGGCGAGCTTCTTGAATTCCTTGTCCGTCAGGTCTGGGTTTTGCTCCGAGCCGGAGAAGATGAACTCCTTGTCCACGATGGCCTTGTTGAGCACGAACCAGGAATAGCCGTGACCGGTCTGGCCTATGTGGGCCAAGGCTGCCAGGTTATCGGTGCCGGGGAAGAGGTTGGTGGGCAGGCGGTTGCCTTCGGCGTCGAGCCACAGCGCTGACGGGCCCGGGATGATGCGGATGCCGTGGCCGGGCCAGATGGAATTCCAGTTGGTCATGCCCTCGGTGTAGGCCCACATGCGGTCGGTGTTGACCACGGAGGCGCCGGCTTGCTGGGCGATGTCGATGCCGCGGCCGTCGACATGCGCGGGAACGCCTGTGACCAGTTCCTCCGGGCACTCGCCCCAGCGCTGCGTCGGCCACATGCGGCGGACTTTGTCCAGGTTGCCGCCGATGCCGCCGGTGGCGATGACCACGGCGGAGCCGTGAAGCTCAAAGTGCTTGACCACGTCCCTCGAGCTTGCCTCACCACGCGCCTGGCTGGTGGGGGAGAGGACGCTGCCGCGCACGCCGACGACGCACGGGCTACCAGCGTCGTCCTTGTCGACGACGAGCTCGTCCACCCTGTGGCGGAAGTGGAATTCTACCTGGCCTTTTTCCTCTGCCTTGAGGAGTGGTTCGCGGAACACGCGCACGACCTCCGGGCCCGTGCCCCATGTGAGGTGGAAGCGCGGTACGGAGTTGCCGTGGCCGGAGGCATCGCCCGAACCGCGCTCGGCCCAGCCGATGGTGGGTAGGACGTTGAGGCCTAGGCCTTTGAGGTAGGTGCGCTTTTCATTAGCGGCAAAGCGCACGTATTCGCGGCCCCATTTCGCGCCCCAAAAATCGTGCCGGTCTTCCTCGGTCACTGGGTCATAGTCGGCGGAGTTGGCCCAGTCGCGCCAGGCCAATTCTTCGGAATCCTTGACCCGCATCATCTTCTGCTCGGGGGAGTCGACATAAAACAGACCGCCGAGGGACCAGAAGGCCTGGCCGCCGAGGTTGTTGCGGTTCTCCTGTTCCAGGAAGATGACGTGCTTGCCGCCCTTGAGGGCCTCGTAGCCGGCGACCATGCCAGCGAGGCCGCTGCCGACGATGATGATGGAGCCAGTGACTGAGTTAGTTTCTTTCATGACAGTAATGATAAAAGAAACCAACCTTCGATGTGTGACTTGGCTCGCACAACGTCATCTTTATGCCGAGACTGTGCCCTCGGCATAGGTGGTGTTCACCTTCTCCACGAGGGTGAGGACGTCGTAGGTCGCTACGATCTCATCCTCCTGGTTGTAGAGCACGGCGTCCCAGCACACCTCACCGTAGTCATCGGTGACGCGCGGGGTGATGCGCTTAGCGGTCAGCTCCACGCGGATGGAATCGTCGTAGGTCACCGGCGTGATGAAGCGCAGGTTCTCCAGGCCGTAGTTAGCCAGGACCGGGCCCGGTGCCGGCTCCACGAAGAGGCCCGCAGCCCAGGAGACCAGCAGGTAACCGTGTGCGACGCGGCGCGGGAAGAAGGGATTGGCCGTTGCGGCTTCCTCGTCCGTGTGGGCGTAAAAGGTATCGCCGGTCTTCTCTGCGAACTCGAGGATTTCTTCGAGCGAAACGTGGCGCAGATCGGAGGCGAACTGGTCACCAATCTTCAGTGTGGCCAGGTCCTTGCGGAAGGGGTGAATGCCCTGGCCGTTCTCCACGTCGGCGCGGGTGACGCGCTGCACGGCTGCGCCGCGGTGCCACTGGCCGGTGATGGCGGTCAGGTGATCCGGTGTTCCCTGAACTGCGGTGCGCTGCATGTAATGCAGGATGCCGCGTACACCACCCAGTTCTTCGCCGCCGCCGGCGCGGCCCGGGCCGCCGTGCACGAGGTGCGGAAGGGGAGAGCCGTGGCCGGTGGAGGTCTTCACATCATCACGGTCGAGGAAGTGCAGGCGGCCGTGGTGGGCGGCGATGCCGAGGGCATACTCGCGGGCGAGCTGCGGGTCGTGCGTAATGACGGAGGCGACCAAGGAGCCGGAGCCCAGGGCGGCGAGCTCGACAGCCTCGGCGGGGGAGTCATAGCCCAGGAAGGAGACGACGGGGCCGAAGGCCTCGGTGTCGTGGACGGCCTGGGCACGGTTATCGGCAAAGCGCAGGATAGTGGGGTTGAAGAAGGCGCCCTCGGCCTCCTCGCCGCCGTAGACAACCTCACCGCCGCCTGCCTTGAGCTTCTCGACGGCCTCCGCGACGTCCGCCTTCTGATCCGCGGAGACCAGCGGGCCCATGGTGGCGGAGGCATCACGCGGATCACCCACGACGACCTTGTCGCGCAGACGTGCGCTGAGGGCTTCGATGGTGGCGTCGACAAGCGCATGCGGGACGATGGCGCGGCGGATGGCGGTACACTTCTGGCCTGCCTTCGAGGTCATCTCGCCGAAGACCGCCTTGACGAAGGCATCGAATTCCGGGGAATCCGCGGTAACATCTGCGCCGAGGATGGCGGCGTTGAGGGAGTCCGCCTCCGCGCTGAACTGGATGCCACCCTCGATGACGTTGCGGTGTGCGCGCAGCGTATTCGCTGTATCGGCAGAGCCGGTAAAGGCTACGTGATCGCGGTAATCCAGGTGATCCAGCAGGTCACGAGCGGAGCCGGAGATGAGCTGCAGGCTGCCCTCCGGCAGGATTCCGGAATCAATCATGAGGCGAACACACGCCGCGGTGATGTAGCCGGTCGGTGTCGCTGGCTTAACAATGGAGGGCACGCCCGCGATGAAGGCTGGGGCGAACTTCTCCAACATGCCCCAGACGGGGAAGTTGAAAGCGTTGATCTGTACCGCTACGCCAGGGATAGAGGTGTAGATGTGGCGGCCGATGAAGGAGCTGTCCTTGGAGAAGACCTCCGCCTCACCATCCGGCATGACGGTGGAATTAGGCATCTCGCGGCGACCCTTCGAGGAGAAGGTGAACATGGTGGAAATACCGCCGTCGATATCGACGAAGTTATCGCGCTTGTTGGCGCCGGCCTTGTTGGCCAGTTCGTAGAGCTCTTCGCGGTGATCCTGGAGGTAAATCGCCAGCTCCTTGAGCTTGAGGGCGCGCTCGTGGAAGGTGAGCTTCTGGAGTCCCTCGCGCCCGGTGCCGCGTGCGTAGTCGATGGCGTCAGCGATGTCGAGGCCTTCGGCGCTAACCCTAGCGACGACGTCACCGGTGGAGGCATCGTGCACGTCAGCAACGCGCGAGGGATTGTCTGGGGTGAGCCACTGGCCGGAGAGATAGCTGGGGACGAGGGCTGCAGTCATAGCGAAAAGATTGGCCTTTCCATTAGTTTCCGAACGGTTGGTCAGTAAATACAGGCTAGTATAGTCTGAGTCACATTTCTAGGATTAAGTAAGGAGCACGGCATGGCCGCAGAGGTATGGAAGATTCAGTTGGGTGAGCTGGATAAGAAGATGGGGGTAGAAATCCTGGAAGAGTCAGCCGAGCGGGTGGTGGCCACCATGCCGGTTGAGGGCAATACCCAATCCTTCGGTTTGCTCCACGGTGGTGCCATGGCCTGTATCGCCGAGGCCGTCGGCAGCTGGGCGGCGGTGATCCACGCTTCAACCTTGGGCAAGGTCGCCGTGGGCGTGGACATCAATGCCACGCACCACGCCTCTGGGCGCACCGGCCTGGTCACGGCGACGGCCACCGCTATCAAGCTGGGCAAGACGCTGTGCTCCCACGAGATCGTCATCGTTGACGACGAGGGGAGGAGGCTGTGCACGGCGCGTATTACCAACGCGCTTGTGGCTCCTAAGGGGAACGGCAAGTAGGGGGCGTTAGGAAATAGGGGCGCGCGCTTTACTCGGAGTAGTCATAGAATCCCTTGCCGGACTTGCGGCCCAGCTCCCCGCGGGCGACCATGTCTCGCATGAGCTGCGGCGGGCTAAAGCGCTCACCCAGCTGGGACTCGAGGTATTCCGCGATGCCGAGGCGCACATCCAGACCCACGATATCGGTCAGCTCCAGCGGGCCGATGGGGAACTTGTAGCCCAGCACCATGGCGTTGTCGATATCGCGCGGTGAGGCCACGCCTTCTTCCACCATGCGGATGGCCTCAAGCGCAATGGCCACGCCCAAGCGGGAGGAGGCGAAGCCTGGGGCGTCCTTGACCACCACTGCGGTCTTGCCCAGGCCCTCGACCCAGCCCTTGGCGGTGTCCACGAGTGCATCAGGGGTGGACTCGGCGACGACCACCTCCACCAGCTTGGAGGCCGGGACCGGATTGAAGAAGTGCAGGCCGATGACGTCGTTGGGGATGCTCTCTGCCAACTGGGATACCGACAGTGAGGAGGTATTGGTGGCGACGACGGCTTGCGGGGCGGCTTCGGCGATATCCTTAAAGGCGGCCACCTTGAGATCCATCGACTCCGGAACTGCCTCAACCACGAGGTCAAAGCCGGCAAAGGCGGAGGCGGCGGTGGAAAAGCTGAGACGCTCATCCCAGGATTCGAAGGTGCCTTCCGCCCCGCGGTCGAGGGAGCCGCGGATGGCCTTGTGCACGCGCTCGCGGGCGGCGGCCACGGCGTCATCGTTGATATCCACCACGGTCACGGACGCGCCGGCGGCCAGGAAGGCGTGAGCAATGCCGGCGCCCATGCGGCCGCCGCCGAGCACACCAACCTTGGCAGGAACCTGCAGTACTGGGGACATGAGTTGACTCTCCTTGTGGGTGGAAGGTTTATTTCTTGCGGTCCAGGAAGGCCTGCATCCGCTCAAACTTGGCGGGGGACTCAAAGAGCACGGCCTGGGCGATGTTGTCCACCGCCGGGTGCGCCGCATCAGGCATAGAGATGAGCTGCTTGGTCAAACGCACGGCCAGCGGGTCTTGTTTGGCAATGCGCCCGGCTAGTGCCAGGGCACCGTCGACCAGCGCATCCGGCTCGTGCAACTCGCTGACCAGGTGATTGACCAGCGCCTCCTCGCCGTTGAGGATGCGCCCGGCCAGCAGGATTTCTTTCGCCAGGGGCGTGCCGACGCACTCCTTGAGGCGCCACGTGGCACCCGCGGCGGCAGCGATACCCAGGCCGGCTTCGGGCTGCCCAAACTTGGCAAAAGGAGTGGACACGCGGAAGTCCGCGGCTAAGGCCAGCTCCAGACCGCCGCCGAGGGCGTAGCCATCCACCGCCGCGATGACGGGGGCGGGCAGCGAGGCGATGCGGTGGAAGATGCCGGAGTTGATGCCGCGGAGGGCATCCTCGCGGCGGCGCTCACGAAGCTGTGCGATGTCCGCCCCGGAGGCGAAGATGCCGCGCGGGCCCTTCGGGGTATCCACCGTGCAGCCGGTGATGATGAGGATGCGGGGCTCGGACTCGAGCTGCGCGCAGAGTGCGTGGAACTCCGTCACCATCTGCTCATCGATGGCGTTGCGCACCTCGGGGCGGTTGAGCTTGGCGACGACTATCTCGTCCTTCTCACCGCGCGTTGAAATCTCAATGGCAGTAGTCATTTACACCCTCTCAATCGCAATCGCGGTGCCCTGGCCCACGCCCACGCACATGGTGGCGATGCCGCGGCGCAGCCCGTCCGTTTCCAGGCGGTTGAGCAGGGTCAACGTGATGCGGGAACCGGAGGAACCCAACGGGTGGCCCAGCGCGATGGCGCCGCCCCAGGCGTTGACCTTGTCCTCATCCAAGCCCAGTTCGCGGATGCAGGCGATGGACTGTGATGCGAAAGCTTCGTTGAGCTCGACGGCATCCACGCTGTCCAGCTCCCAGCCGGCGCGCTCGAGCACGTCGCGGGTTGCCGGGATGGGGCCCGTGCCCATGATTTCCGGGCGCACACCGCGCGCGGAGTTGGCCACCACGCGGGCGCGGGCGGTCAAGTTGTGCTTCTTGAGGGCTTCCTCGGAGGCGACAATGACGCAGGAGGCGCCGTCGTTCAGCGAGGAGGCGTTGCCCGCCGTGGTGACGTCACCCAGGGAGGTCACCGGGCGCAGCTTGGCCAAGACCTCCATCGTGGTGCCCGGGCGGGGGCCTTCGTCGGTATCGACGACGGTGACGTTGCCCTTGCGGTCGGTGACCTCGATGGGCACGATCTCCCTGGCGAACTTGCCGGCCTCAATCGCGGCGAGCGCGCGCTCCTGGGAACGCACAGCGAAGGCGTCCGCATCCTCGCGGCTAATACCAAAGACGTTGGCCACCTCCTCGGCGGTCTCCGGCATGGAGTAGGTCATCTTCTCCTGCTCCGCGAACTTTGGGTTGGCAAAACGCCAGCCAATGGAGGTATCAAAAACCTGGCCTGGCTTGGCAAAAGGCTTGCTTGGCTTCTCCATGACCCAGGGCGCGCGGGACATGGATTCGACGCCACCGGCGATGACAATATCCGCCTGGCCGGATTCCACGAGGGCGGTGGCCAGGGCAATCGAGGACATGCCCGAAGCACACAGACGGTTGACCGTCATCCCGGGAACGGTGTCCGGGAACCCGGCGAGCAGCCAGGACATGCGGGCGACGTTGCGGTTCTCCTCGCCGGCGCCGTTGGCGTTGCCGATGATGACTTCATCCACCGCGGAGGGATCGAGTCCGGCCTCCTCCACCGTCTTCTTGATGGCGGTGGCCATGAGGTCATCTGGGCGAACCGAGGACAGTGCGCCGCCGTAGCGGCCCACGGGGGTGCGAAAGCCGGATACCAGGTATGCAGTCATATGATTCCTTAACTATTGTGTGTGTACTGCGCTGTGTGAACTGCGCGGTATGCGTTCTAGAAGGTCTGGAGGTTTTAGCGTCCGTGGAAGACCGGCGGGCGCTTCTCATTGAAAGCGGCGAAGCCTTCGTAGTAGTCCTCGGTATCGCAGAGTTTTCCTTGGGCGATGTTCTCGGCATCGACGCTGGCCCACAGCCCAGTGCCGTTGTCACGGATGTCCTGGACCAGGGTGCGGCTGGTGAGAAAAGCTTGGGTGGCGCCGCGGGCTGCGCGCTGGGCGACGCCCCGGGTAAACTCCAGCAGCTCCTCTGCTGGTAGCGCGCGGGAGAAGAGGCCAGCGCGCACCGCTTCCGCACCGGAGATGAGTTCGCCGGTGATGATGAGGTCCATCGCGCGGTGTGTGCCGAGGCGTTCGACGAAGAGGGAGTGCCCTCCCGAATCGAGAGTGGCGCCTAGGTTGGCGAATGGGGAACCGAACTTGGCATCTTCGGCAACGTAGACGACGTCACAGGCCAAAGCGAGACCGAGGCCGACACCCAGGCAGGGGCCGTGCACGGCGGCGAAGGTGGGGGCAGGGAAGTTATCGATCTTTGTGAGCACGGGAGTGACAACGTCCGCGAGGTAGGCGGTGGCGTCGTCTTCGCGCGGGTTGAGCCCCTTGATGTTGCGGCCGGCGCAAAAGCCTTTGCCTTCACCGCGCAAGATGAGTGCGCGGGGGCTAAGCTGCGCGGCCTCATCGAGGCAGCGAGAGAGTTCGGCGAGGTCTTCCTCCGCGAGGGAGTTGAGGGCCTTCGGGTTGTTGAGTACGAGCTCGATAACCCCGGCTTCGGCGTCGTGGTGCAGGTCGATCATGGATGTTTCTCCTAGGCGTCGAAGTCGAGGACGATGGTGGGCGTGGTGGGGCGCGACTGGCAGGTCAGGATGTAGCCAGCCTTGACCTCATCGGCCTCCAGCGCGTAGTTCTCCGCCATGTCGACCTCGCCCTCGACCAGCTTGGCGCGGCAGGTGCCGCACACGCCGCCGGCGCAGGCGAAGGGGACGTCGGAGCGCACGCGCAGGGCGGCGTTGAGCAGGGATTCGTTGGCAGAAACCGGGGACTCCACGGAGCCGGAGAGGCCATCGAGCTGGAAGTTGATGCTGACGTTATCGCCTTCCGGATCCACCTCGACGTGGCGCCCGGCCTGGTTCTGATCCCCAGAGGGCTTACCGGTGGTGAACAGCTCGTAGCGCACGTCCTTCTCACCCACATCGCGGCCGGCCAGCTCATCGCGCACCAGCTGCACTAGCTCAAAGGGGCCGCAGAGGAACCATTCGTCGACAGTGTCTGTGCGCACGACGTTATCCAGTAGAGTCTGGAGTTTTTCGGCATCGATGCGCCCGGAGAACAGTGGGTTAACGCGCTGCTCGCGGGAGAGGACGTGGTGCACGGCAAAGCGCGTAGGGAACTTGTCCTTGAGGTCACCGATCTCTTCGGCGAACATGACGTCGCCGCCGCCCTTGTTGGCAAAGATGAGCTCAAATGTGGTGTCGGGGGAGGTATGGAGCACGGTCTGGGCGATGGCCATGATCGGCGTGATGCCGGAGCCCGCTGCAATGGCCACGAGGTGTGGGTTCTCTAGCTTCTCCAGCTCTTCGCGCACGGCCTCGGGGTTGTTGAGACCGGTCAGGTGGGTCTTTGAGGTGAACGCGCCCTGCGGGTTCATCACGTCCATGGTGTCGCCGGGCTTCAGGGTGTCGTTGGCCCACGTGGAGAACACGCCACCGCGGTCACGCTTAATGGCGACGCGCAGGATACCGTCGCGTGGCACATCGCAGATGGAATAGGAGCGGCGGACTTCGCGGCCGTCGATAGTCGCCCGCAGGGCAACGTACTGGCCGGGGATGTAGTCATAGTCGTCTTGCAGCTCCGGAGGGATGGCGAAGGAAACCTCCACGGAGTCCTTAGTCAATGCGCGCACGTCGGACACGGTCAGGGTGTTGAACGTGGCCTTCTTTTTTGCGGGGGCAGACGGGGTCGTGGTCATTAGTGCACCTTGAAGTAGTCGAAGGGCTCCAAGCAGTCCTGGCAGTTATAGAGAGCTTTGCAGGAGGTGGAACCGAATTGGGCAAGCTTACGTGTGCGGCGGGAGCCACAGTGGGGGCATTCGATGGCCGGCGGCGGTTCGAGTGTGAGCGGGATAGGACCTTCTGGTGTGGCCCGGGTTTTACCGCTGGGAGGCGCGATGCCGTAGTCCTTGAGGTTTTGCCGGCCGGTCTCCGTCATCCAGTCGGTGGTCCACGCCGGGTGGAGAACGAGGTCAACACGCACCTTGGCGTAGCCGGCGTCGGTCAGCGCTGTGGTGATGTCTGTCGTGATGTGCTCCATGGCGGGGCAGCCGGAATAGGTTGGGGTAATCGTGACCACCGCAGTATCGCCTTCCAGGCGTGCTTCTCGGAGAATGCCAAGGTCAGCGATGGAAATAACGGGGATTTCCGGATCGGGCACCTCGGCGGCGACGTCCCACACGTGGGCGTCGTCAAGCTGCGTGGGGCGCAGCGGGTGGGACTTATCTGTGATGGACACGATGAAACCTTGGTCCTTTCCTTTTCTCTACCAGGTCGCGCCGGGGTGCTGGCGAGCTAGGGACTGCATCTCCGCGAGGATGAAACCGCGGTGCTCGGAAAAGCGCCCGGTGCGCTGCCCGGAGCGAGCCTGCTTGACCTCCGGGATGGCCAGACCTGCCTTGTCGAGGACGTAGGCGATGCGCTCATCGAACTGCGCGCGCAGGCTCGAGGGCAGAACAGCGATGCCTTCTGCCGCCAGCTTCTCGTGGAGCGGGAGATCCTCGAAGAGCTCGTCAAGGTAGGGCCACATGTACATCAGGCCCTCCGTGATACGGCGGTGAGACTCCTCGGTGCCAAGGCCCAGGCGCAGAACCCACTGGTTGGCGTGGTCGACGTGGTACTCCACTTCCTTGATGGCCTTAGCCGCGATAGCCGCCAGCGTCTCATCTGTGGACTCCAACAGGGCGGTGTAGAGCCCGTATTGGTAATAGGAAAAGAGCAGCTGGCGGGCGATGGTGTAGCCGAAGTCGCCGTTTTCCTGCTCGACCAGGCGCGCGGAGCGGAACTCCTCCTCATTGCGGAAGTAGGCCAAGTCATCCTCGGTCTTGCCCCATGCGGTGCCGGCATAGGTGAGGAGGAAGCGGGCGTGCCCGATGAGATCGAGGGCGATGTTTCCTAGGGCGATATCCTCCTCCATCTCCGGTGCTCGCGAAATCCACCAGCCCAGGCGCTGGGCCAGGATGAGGGCGTCATCGCCCAGCATGAGCGCATAGCGAGCCGTGTCCTCGGGGGCCACTGCGCCGGAGGCGGCGATGTCTTCTGCGGTGATGCCGTTGCCCTGCGATTGCTTGGTCGCAGAATCGGCGGCTGCAAATCCGGTCACAGGTGCGGCACTCCTTCCGACTTGTCGTAGTACGTGGCGTGGCGGTAGCTCTTGCCCTGCGGGGATTCGAAGAATCCGCCCTTGGAGTCCGGGTCGGAGGAGGCAATGGCTTCGCTGGGCACAACCCAGACGGAGGTTCCCTCGTTGCGGCGGGTGTAAAGGTCACGGGCATTGCGCAGGGCCATGGTGGCATCCGGTGCGTGGAGCGAGCCGGCGTGAACGTGGGAAAGGCCGCGGGAGGAGCGTACGAAGACCTCCCACATGGGCCAGGTGGAGCTGGACATGGAATCTTCCTTAAAGTGTCGTGGCTGGTTGGGCAGTGTGCTTGGGCTTAGGCGATAAGCGAGGTGTCAGCCGAGTGGTGCTTCTCGGCGTAGGCTGCGGCAGCCTCACGGACCCACGCGCCGTCGGCATGCGCTTGGCGACGTCGCTGCATCCTCTGCACGTTGCAGGGGCCTTCGCCCTTGATGACGGCCTTGAACTCGGACCAGTCGAGCTCGCCGAAGTCGTAGTGGCCGCGCTCTTCGTTCCATTTCAGGTCCGGGTCCTCGAAGTGCAGGCCAAGGGCTTCGGCCTGCGGGACAATCATGTCCACGAAGCGCTGGCGCAGCTCGTCGTTGGAGAAGCGCTTGATGTTCCATGCCATGGACTGCTTGGAGTTGGGGGAGTCATCATCCGGCGGGCCGAACATCTGCAGTGCTGGGCCGTAGAAACGGTTGATGGCTTCCTGCGCCATCTGCTTCTGCTCGGGGGTTCCGTGGGACAGCTCGTAGAGGATCTCCCAACCTTGACGCTGGTGGAAGGACTCTTCCTTACAGATGCGCACCATGGCGCGACCGTATGGGGCGTAGGAGGCGCGGCAGAGCGGTACCTGGTTGCAGATGGCGGCGCCATCCACCAACCAGCCGATGGCTCCGATGTCGGCCCACGTGCGCGCCGGGTAGTTGAAGATGGAGGAGTACTTGGCGGTGCCGTCGAGCAGCTGCTGAACCAGCTCGTCGCGCGAGGTGCCCAAGGTCTCCGCGGCGGAGTAGAGGTAGAGGCCGTGGCCGGCCTCATCCTGCACCTTGGCCATGAGGATGGCCTTGCGCTTGAGCGAAGGCGCGCGGCTGATCCAGTTGGCCTCCGGCTGCATGCCGATGATTTCGGAGTGCGCGTGCTGGGAAATCTGACGCGTCAAGGTCTTGCGGTAGGCAGCGGGCATCCAGTCGGTGGGCTCGATGCGGGAGTCTTCGGCGATGAGCTCGTCGAAGCGCTGCTGTGCTTGTGCTTCATCCGCGGCCGGGACGGCGGCGAGTGTTTTCTCTGATGGGGTCATGGGAGGAATCGTTCCCTCTCTGCTCAGTGTCGGCTCGGTGATACTTACTGACTGGTTGGTCAGTATATGGGGCATGTGTGAGCTATGTCAACCAAGTTTGTGAGCTGCGCCCTACTTGTTGCGGTTCTGGGGCTTGGCGGGCAGCACGCGGTACGTGCCGCGGAATTCGGCGATGGGCTTTCCCTTGATGCTGAGGGTGACATCGACAACGCCGTTGCGGCCCCAGGCTTGGCGGGTCACCCCAACCCCGTCAACGACATCCCCTTCGAAGGCGGGGGCGATGTAGTGGATTGAATTGTGCGCGGCCACGGCCAAGTCGCCACCGGAGTTGCAAACGCCGGCGAAGATGGAATCGGCAAACATGTATAGATAGCCACCTTGTGCCGTGCCATGTCCATTGCACATCTCCGGGCGGACGGTGAAGTGGCCTTCGCACCTGCCGACGTCTAGCGCGGTAATTTTCGCGCCAATCTCCGCGGTGGCACGGTCATCGTCGAACATGGTGCGCACGTGGGTGAACTCGGGGCCTTTGGCGACGCCGGGGGCGAGGATGGGGTGCTCGGTGCTCATGGGAATTCCTCCTTGAGGTAAGGGGTTTCCGCAGTGCTGCCGAAGGAGCGAAAAGGGGTGTGGTGGCTCACTAGTCTAACGGTGCTCGGGGCTCTCTGCTTGAATGGACTGCGTGAAGAATGAGAAATCCGCTGTCCAGGGCGCGGCACGTGGCCGCCCCGGCTACTCCCGTGAAGATGTCATTCGTGCAGCTGTCCGTGCTTTTACAGCCCGCGGCTACGACGCCACGTCGATGGATAACGTGGCGAGCGAATTGGGGATTTCTAAGTCCGCGCTCTATCACCACATCTCGTCGAAAGAAGAGATTTTGGAGCTCACGGTAGTGCAGGCACTGAGCCGTTTGGAAGCGGTCGCGGAAGAGATGGCCGCGGCCGATGTATCGGCGGGGGAGAGGGTGCGCGGGCTGTTGCGTGGCTCGATTGAGGTGCTGTGCTCCGACCCGAAGTCTGTCGCGCTCTTGCTCCGTTTGCGTGGAAACTCCGAGGTGGAGCGGAGCGCGTTGGAGCGCCGCCGTACGCTGACGCGTTCCGTGGTTCCGCTGGTGGAGGCTGCTCAGGAGGAGGGGGCTATCCGCTCCGACATTGAGGCTCCGCTGTTGACCCGCATGATTTTCGGAATGATTAACTCGACGTCTGATTGGTACGAGCCGGAGGGGCGACTTGGTGCCGAGGAGCTGGCCAGCGCTTTTGAGAGTGTTGTTTTTGGCGGCCTAGCTCCGCAAGCGACGGGCTAGTCGCGATGGGCAAGTAGTCGATCGGCTAGTCGGGGGCGAGCGTTTCGCTCCGCCGTTGGGGCTCCATATGGGGGTGGGGGCTTCTTTTGTCGGTGAAACCGCCGTGGCCTGCGATGATGTGTCGCGCTTCA
The DNA here is from genome assembly GCF_001808895.1 of Corynebacterium sp. HMSC070E08. Lineage (NCBI taxonomy): Bacteria > Bacillati > Actinomycetota > Actinomycetes > Mycobacteriales > Corynebacteriaceae > Corynebacterium > Corynebacterium sp. HMSC070E08. The sequence continues at coordinate 43,694 of NZ_KV794783.1, read as the reverse complement.
AAAACTTGGCCTAATTGTGTTGTCTATCACCACAACGGCCTGTAGTGTACGTCACAAGACTTACCCAACCGAACGGTAAGTAATTAACGTACTTTTGTGCGTTGTCCCAGCTAACCAACTTCTTGCAGCACTTTCGAGGGAGCTTAAAGGGTGTGGTATTCCCCTCTCCTCGAAATGAAAGGCAACTGACGTGACCGCAACGTTTGATATCTTCTCTGACCACCACGGCCCCCAGATGGGCATTGAGTACGCCTCCCGCGATGAAATCATTGCGCTGCAGACCGCGCGCGCGAAGAACGAGCTTCGCCACGCGTACTACAACGTCCCGCACTACCGCCGTGCGTTCGATGAGAAGGGCGTTCACCCGGATGACTTCAAGGAACTCTCGGACTTTGCGCTGTTCCCGTTCACCGACAAGGAAACCCTTCGCGCGGAGTACCCCTTCGGGATGTTTGCTGTTGGCCAGAACCAAATCTCCCGCATCCACGCTTCTTCCGGCACCACGGGTCGCCCGACCGTCGTGGGATACACCGAGAATGACGTGCGTATTTGGGCCGAGCTCGTAGCCCGTTCGCTGCGGGCAGGCGGCCTGCGCAAGAGCGATAAGGTGCAGATTACGTTCGGCTATGGCCTCTTTACCGGCGGCCTGGGCGCTCACTATGGCGTTGAGGCCCTAGGAGCCACGGCGATTCCGACCTCCGGTGGTCAGACGGAGCGCCAGATCCAGATCATGCAGGACTTCCAGCCGGACGCAATTCTGGGTACGCCGTCTTACGTGCTCAACCTCCTTGACCGCATGCGCAAGGAAGGCCTGGATCCGCGCGAATCCTCCCTGCGCGCCGGCGTCTTTGGCGCCGAGCCGTGGAGCGAGGGAATGCGCCGCGAACTCGAAGAAGGCTTCGGCATTACGGCCACCGATATCTACGGCCTCTCCGAGGTAATGGGCCCTGGCGTGGCCCAAGAATGTGTCGAGACCAAGGATGGCCTGACCGTCTGGGAGGACCACTTCTACCCAGAGATCATCGATCCGGAGACCATGCAGCCGGTTCCAGACGGCGAGTACGGCGAGTTGGTCATCTCCTCCCTCACCAAGGAGGCCTTCCCGATCATTCGTTACCGCACCCACGACATCACCCGCCTGCTCCCGGGCACTGCGCGTTCGATGCGCCGCATCGACCGCATCTCCGCTCGCAACGATGACATGATCATCCTGCGTGGCGTGAACTGCTTCCCGTCGCAGTTCGAGGAGATCATCACCGAGGACCGCCTGCTTCGCCCGCGCTACCAGTGCGTGCTGAGCAAGCGTGGCCGTATGGACCACCTCACCCTGGTGGTTGAGCACTCCTCGGAGGCTACTCCTGATCAGATCGATGCCTCCGCCGCGTGGCTGAAGAAACAGATTAAGGAGCGCATCGGCGTCACCGTTGGCGTCGAGATTACTGACCACGTCGATTGCGGTGAGGGCAAGGCCAAGAGGATCGTCGACAACCGCGATCAGTAAAACACTGCAGCGTTCTCGGCTTCTTCGGCACGCCCCGCCTCACTCATTGCCCCTTTCGTTCACTGGCTTTAACTGTATCCACCGTGCTTCTGCACCCATAGAGAAAAGACTCCCACTATGTCTGCACCAGTCACCCAACAGCCTGCCCAAGGGCCGGGAATCACTACAGAGCACAAGCGCGTGCTCGCCGGTTCGATGGTCGGCACCACCATTGAGTGGTTCGACTTCTTCATCTACGCTCAGGCCGCCGGCCTGATCTTCGCTACCCAGTACTTCGATCCGGTCTCCAACGAAAGCGCCTCCCTCGCACAGATCATTGCCTGGGCGTCGCTGGGTATTTCCTTCCTTTTCCGTCCTCTCGGGGCAATTTTGGCCGGCCACTTGGGTGACCGGCTCGGACGCAAGCCGGTCCTCGTGGTCACGTTGGTCGGCATGGGCCTGGCCACCATGTTGATGGGTGTGCTGCCGACGTACGCCTCCATCGGCATGGCAGCACCTATCTTGTTGGTGGTCTTGCGCATCCTTCAGGGCCTCTCCGCCGGCGGTGAATGGGGCGGTGCAGCGATGCTGGCCGTTGAGCACGCCCCGCACGGCAAGCGCGGACTGTTTGGTGCGTTCCCGCAGGTTGGTGTGCCTCTTGGTATGTTTCTTGCCACCATCTTCATGCTGGTTCTCTCCTCCGTCCTCACTCCGGAGCAGTTCCTTGCCTGGGGCTGGCGCATCCCGTTCCTGTCCTCCGTGGTGCTCATTCTCCTGGGCTACCTGATCCGCCGGGCAGTGGAAGAGTCCCCGGCCTTCGCGGAGATGGAAGAGCTGAAGGAAAAGTCCACGGCACCGCTCGCGGTCCTGTTCAAGGGCCATCTCGGAACCGTTATCAAGTGTGCAGTTATCTTTGCCGCCAACAACGCGATTGGCTACTTCGTCATCGCCTACTTCACCGCCTATGGCACGAAGGTCGTGGGCTATACCCGCCCCCAGGCCCTTGGGGTAGCCCTGGTCGCGTCGATTGGTTGGTTTATCGGCACGCTGTACTTCGGCCACCTGTCTGACCGTTTGGGGCGCCGCACGACGTTCATTGGCGGCTACATCGTTTTGGCGCTGTATATCACCCCGGTGTTCTGGGCGGTTGACTCGGGCAACGTTATGTTCTTCGGCGTAGCCGTGTTCCTCCTGGGTGTCATCCTGGGTGCGACCTATGGCCCGCAGTCAGCGATGTACGCGGAGATGTTCCCGGTGAAGGTGCGCCTGTCGGGCGTGTCCATCGGCTACGCCTTCGGCTCCATCATCGGTGGTGCCTTTGCCCCGATGATTGCAGAGATGCTGTACACGCGGTACGAGACCTCGATGGCCATCGCCGCCTACGGCATCGCGATTTCGGTCGTTTCCCTCATCGGTGTGCTCACCGTCCCGAAGGGTATTCAGGACCGCGATCTGCACGTTTAATCGCCCCGAGTTTGTTCACCCGCCACCCCCTTTAGCGCTTAACCCTTTCTCCGCTGGCTTTTGTTCCGGTTGGAGGGTCAGGCCCTAAAGGGGGTGTGGCGTTGTGGGGGTAAATAATTATTCAAAACGGTACCTATAGGTTGGCAGGTAGGCTAAGCTTCTCGCTAATACTCGTCGTACGCGGCCCGTATAAACAATTCCTACGGTCTTGTGGTGCGCGATATTTGCTCAAGAAGAAAGTTCTCTCATGACCACATCAACCCCGCATAAGACTCGCTCTACACGCGATACTTTTAATACGCGTTTCGTCTTCCTCATGGCCGCCATCGGTTCCGCCGTCGGCCTGGGTAACATCTGGCGCTTCCCTTACGTTGCCTATGAGAACGGCGGCGGCGCCTTCCTCATCCCATACATGGTGGCCCTGCTGACCGCCGGTATCCCCATCCTGTGGTTCGACCTCGCCATTGGTCACCGCTTCCGCGGTTCTGCGCCGCTGGCATTCCGCCGCATCAGCAGCCGCTGGGAAGGAATCGGCTGGTTCAAGGTCGGCGTGAACTTCTTCATCGCCATCTACTACGCCGCCATCATTGCGTGGGCAGCGCTCTACACCATTAAGTCCTTGCAGCAGACGTGGGGCGAGGATCCTTCGACGTACTTCATGGTTGACTTCCTCCAAGCAGACGCGGAGGCAACCTATTCCGGGCACGTTGTCCCATCCATTCTGGGCGTCATGATCCTCGTATGGGTTGTCTGCATCGCTACGCTGGCCACGAGCATCAACAAGGGCATCGGCAAGCTGACCTCCATCTTCCTGCCGGTCCTGGCCGTCATGTTCATCATTCTGGTGATCCGCGCCTTCTTCCTTGACGGCGCCGCCGAGGGCCTCAACGCCTTCTTCACTCCGGACTGGTCCGTGCTGAGCAACCCGTCGGTGTGGATCGCCGCCTACGGACAGATCTTCTTCTCCCTGTCCATCGGTTTCGGCATCATGATCACCTACGCGTCCTACCTCAAGCCGCGCACCAACCTCACCAACACGGGCCTGGTTACCGCCTTTGCGAACTCCTCCTTCGAGGTTCTCGCCGGCATCGGTGTCTTCGCCACTCTGGGCTACATGGCCGCCCAGCAGGGCGTGTCTGTCGATGAGGTGGCTGAGTCTGGTATCGGTCTGGCCTTCATCGCTTTCCCGACGATCATTAACCTCATGCCGCTCGGCTGGCTGTTCGGTGTCCTCTTCTTTGGCTCCCTGTTCCTGGCCGGTGTGACCTCGCTGATCTCCATCATGGAGGTCGTTGTCTCCGCCGTGGCAGATAAGTTCAACATCTCTCGCCGCGTTTCTGCCATCAGCGTTGGCAGCGCGATGGGAGTACTGTCCTGCTTCCTGTTCGCCACCTCCTCGGGCCTGGTCACTCTGGACATCATGGATAAGTTCACCAACAACTTGGGCATCGTCTTCGGCGCCATCTGCGCCCTCGTAGTCGTCGGCTGGGTGACCGGCCGCCGCCGCGAGATCCAGCAGCACATCAACGCCGTGTCGCAGTTCAAGGTGGGTGGCTTCTGGCAGTTCCTGACTTTCGTCGCGACCCCGCTGCTGCTCGTCTACTTCCTGGTCAACGAGATCATCACGATTGTCCGCGAAGGTTATGAGGGCTACTCCTCCACACAGATTGGGCTCTTTGGCTGGGCGGTTCTGGGCGTCATTCTGCTCGTTAGCTTCGTCATGCCGCTAGTGGACTTCCGCGGAAACAAGTACCTAGACGGCATAGAGACGTCTGATTACGGCGTCCCAGTGGGCGGCCGCCCGGCCGGCACACCGAACCCGCTTGCCACAGGCAACGCCGCCGCACCGAACACGGACGACAAGTAGCGGCTAGTAGGAAAGGAGAATAACAATGACTACAAGCGCAATCCTGCTCTTCATCCTCTTCGTCGTCGTCATCTGGGGCGGACTGGTTGTGTCCTCCATCTGGTTGGCGCGCAGCGACGATGAATTCACCGGTGAGCTGGGTAATGCCCCCGGCACCGACGACGAGTCCCTATCGCACCGCGTGCACCACTAAAGGGGCCGGGCAGTAAACGGCTGCCCGCTCACACCTGCCCCTTCCTATATCTCGACTACCGTGCGCCCATGGCGGGAGCCGGCGCGCAGCTCTTGAGCGGCAGTGGCGACATCGGCCAGCGGCACCGTTTCAGTAATAGAGTTCAGCATGGTGAGGTCGAGGTGTTCGTCGAGAAGCTGCCAGGCCGCCTCGCGCACCTCGCGGGGCGCATCGACGGAGTTACCGCCGGCCAGCACGATGCCGCGCAGGATGAATGGCAGCACCGAGGCAGGAAGGTCCGGACCAGCCGCCATACCGGTGGCCGCCACCACGCCGCCCCAGCGCACCTGCGCCAGCACGTTGGCCAAGACGGTGGAACCGGCGGTGTCAATGGCGCCGTCGTACAGCGCCTTCTGCAGCGGGCGGCCGGTCTCAGACAGCGCTGCACGGTCAAGCACGTGATCCGCGCCGAGTGAGGTGAGGTACTCCGACTGGGATTCCACGCGGCCGGTGACGGCGGTGACCTCGTAGCCGGAAGACTTGAGCAGCTGGACCGCGATGGAGCCCACGCCGCCGGTGGCACCGGTGACGAGGATATGGCCCTTCGTCGTGCCGTGCGTGCGCAGCTGGTTCACGCAGATAGCAGCGGTGTATCCGGCCGTGCCAATCGCGGCGGCATCGTGCGCGCTGAAGCGTTGAGGCACGGGGATGGTGGCTTCACCGTTGACGCGCTGGCGGGTGGTGTAGCCGCCATGGCGGAACTCGCCCAGGCCATCGCCGCAGGAGACGACAAGCTGGCCAGGGCTCAAGCGTGAATCGGACGTTTCCACCACGGTGCCCACCACATCGATGCCCGGGACGAGCGGATCGATGCGCATGACACCTTTATCGCCCTCCAGGGCCATGGCGTCTTTGTAATTGAGGGAGGAAAACTGCACATCCACGACCGTGTCACCTTCCCCGAGCAGGGGCTGCTCTTGGAACGAGTGCGTTACTCCGGAATCGGTGCGAGTGACAATCAGTGTGTTCATGGACACTATCGTACAGAGGATGTGAAGCAGTGTTTTCTGGCTACTGCTTCAGCCGATTGTCAGCGAAAACCACTAGGGTGAGGCGCATGACTGGGATAGAAGCTCAACGCCCGCGCAATCGGCTGCGGCCCGCGCCGGATCCGTATCGGCACCTGCTTCGTGATTCCCTCCTTGTCGCAGCCCTGTCCCTGGTGGTCGTGGTGTTGGCGACGGTGGGCAAGCCCTTCATGGACATCCCCGGCGTGGTGGACGGCTCCGCGCATGCGGTGCGAAGGGTCAATCTGCAGCTCTTTGGCGGATTTGAGAACGCCTCCGTGTGGTACGGCGGGTGGACCGATCTCCTGGGGAATATTGCTCTCTTCATGCCGCTGGGAGCGGCGATTTACGTGGCCGGGCGCAACCGCGTCAGGATTCGCTGGGGCTTGGGCGGGACGATGCTCCTTGGGCTCGTGATCAGCTTGTGCATCGAAAGCGCCCAGTACATCTTTGCGCTGGGCTTTAGCGATATCGACGACCTCTTATACAACACGGTGGGTGCTGTCCTCGGCGCCGCACTCATGGCGCGCGTGGGACGCGAAGAGCAGATGAAGATTCTGCGCCGCCTCGGATTCCTGCTTGCGCTGGCAGCGGTGGTGCTCCTCGCCATGGCGACGCTGTAGTGCCTAGCTGGGCGTACGCACGAGCTTGGCGACGTCCCCCGCCACCCGCCGCGCATAGGGGGAGACACCGGTAATCGTGGCCGAGCCCGGGCCCGTCCACGAGCCATAGCCCACGGGGAAGAAACCTTCCACCGTGGGCTTTCCTTTTGCCAGCAGCCCAGGGAAGGGGCGCAGCGCTGGGCGGAAGCCGGTGGCCCAGATGAGATCGCTGAAGCCTTCGCGGTTCAACTGGTCCAGCGAGGAGAACATGTCGGTGGCGCGCAGAAGGCCGCGATCACGGGCCTTGAGTACCGGCGGGACCATGACGATATCCCCCAGCTCTGTTTCGGAGCCCGGGTCCGGCTCGCCCCGAAGTTTTGCCAGCATGCGCTGTCTGTTGCGGCTAAAGAGCACGCGCCCGTCGACATCATCCGGCATCCAGCGCGGCGGGTGCGTGGTAAACCACGTGGTGTCCACGCCCGCGAGAGCTAGCTCGGCGGCGATTTGGGCACCGGAGTTGCCCGCGCCGACAACGGCTACAGGATTGTTGTGGCCGCGCTCTAAGAAAGGACCGCACCCCGGGTAGCTCGCCGTGTGCCATTGGCGCCCCTGGAATTCACCGGGGTAGAAGGGGATGAACGGCGCGGACCAGGTGCCCGTCGCAGCCACGACGGTGCGGGAGCGGAACTCACCGTGGGTGGTGAAGAGGTGGAAGAGGGGGTCGTCGTCAAGCACGCGCTCCACCGTCACCCCGTGCCGGACCGGCAGGTCATAGCGCTGCTCATAGCGGGTGAGGTAGTCCACCACGTGGGAAGCCGGCGGGAAGCCGGGGTAGGCGGGCATGGGCCAGCCGGGCAGGGTGGAAGACTGGGCATCGCTAAAAAGAGTGAGTGAATCCCACACGTGTTGCCAGGCTCCGCCGGGGGAGGAGTTGGCGTCGAGGATGAGGAAGTCGAGCTTCTGGCGGCGCAGGTAGTAGCCGGTGGCCAGGCCGGATTGGCCACCACCCACCACGATGCAATCGTAGGTATGCATCTATTGGATGAGCTTTCGCTCGCGGGCGGCGGAGACGGCTGCGGTGCGGGTTTCCACGCCGAGCTTTTGATAGACGTGGATGAGGTGGGTTTTGACCGTGGCCTCGGAAATGAAGAGCCGCTGGGCAATCTGCTTGTTGGAGGCTCCCGTGGCCAGCGCTTGCAGGATCTCCAGCTCGCGGGGAGACAGCGCGGTTTCCGGCTGTGCCAAGCGCTCCGCCAGGAGGTTCGTGACCTCGGGGGCTAAGGTCCGCTTGCCCGCGGCGGTGTCGAGCACCGCGGTGTGCAGGGTGTCCTCGGGGGCGTCCTTGAGCAGGTAGCCCAACGCGCCCGCCTCCACGGCGGCCAGGATATCCGCCTGCGTGTCATAGGTGGTCAGGATGAGCACCGGGGGCCCATCGAGCTCGCGCACGCGCCGGGTGGCGGCAATACCATCGACGTCCGGCATTTGGATATCGCAGACGACGACATCGATATGGGGGCCATCAGCATCCGCTAGCTTTTCGACGGCCGATCCATCGGAGCCTTCCAACACCACCTCGATATCGGGGAAAGCGTTTAGAATCGCGCGCAGCCCGGCGCGGACCACGGGGTGATCATCGATGAGCATCACGTTGACCATTGCTGCTGCCTCCTGTTGGGATTCGCACCGCGAGCGCGGTGCCGGCGGGTGAAGATTCTACTTGGACGCTGCCACCGACGCTGCGAACACGCTGCTCCAGGCCGGTGAGCCCGAAGCCGCGTGGGCCCTCGATGCCGCGGCCGTTATCGACGACATCCAAGGTGATCTCATCTGTGAAAGAGCCGAGGGTGACCACGGCTTGGTCGGCGTCGGCGTGTTTCATGACATTGGTCAGCCCTTCGCGCGCGGCGCGCAGGATGACGTGGGAAAACTCGGCGGGTACGTCAGCGCTACCGGTGAACTTGAGCCCAAAATAGGTACGCAGCCCGAGCCCTTTGGCCTGGGCTTGGAGCTCATCCACGAGTGCGCGCAGTTCCTTATCGATGGAGGAGGCAGGCGCCGCGAGCTCCTTGACGAAGCGCCGGGCCTCGGCCAGGTTGTCCTGGGCCACCTTCTCAATGAGTGCGAGCTGTTCGGTGACGTCCTGCTGCGTGGAGGTGTTCTTGGCGGCGCGGCTGAGCAGGACGATGGAGGACAGCCCCTGCGCTACGGTGTCGTGGATCTCGCGGGAGAGCCGCTCCCGCTCCTCGAGGCGCCCGGCTTGATGCTCGCTGGCGGCGAGCTCTTCCTGGGTCTCACGCAGCTGCTTGGCGACGGCCTCGTGGTGCGCCGCCTCCGCCTGAACCCGGCGGGCGGCGTGGTAGACGGCCACGGCGAAGCAGGTGCCGATGAACGGGCCGATGGCCGCGGCGGCGGTCCAGAATTGCGGGTGGATCCATGCGGGGACGAAGGCGGCCACGGCCCACAGGACCACGCTGGCGAGAATGCCCGGCCAGAAGGGCAGTGCATGGATGAAGACGAAGACCAGCGGGAACTCGAGCCACATGAAGTCTTGGGCGTGCACCATGAGGCCGATCCACAACAAGCACAAAGCGGCGAGCCACAGCGTGGTGGGGACGGGGCGGGTAATGGTGCGGGAACCGAAGATGACGAAACACGTGTAGACCACTGCGAGTGCAATGGAGAGGCCGAGGACGCGGGCGTCGAGGCGCTCATCGGCCCAGGCGCGGAGCACTCCGAACACGAGGAGGAAGCCGAACATGGCATGCAGTCCCACGGTCCACAGTTTGTTGCTCATCATCACGAGGCACCAGCCTATCGCCTAGGTAGGGGAGCGCGAATCAACCAACTGGTTGAGTAGAGGTTCAACTGGCTACCCGATTACTTTCGGCGTCCGCACACGCAGGATAAATAGTATGTTCCTGGCATTGAGAGAGATAGTCACCGCCCGCGGTCGGTTCTTCCTGATCGGCGGCGTCGTGGCTCTAATTACGTTGTTGCTCGTTATGTTGTCCGGCCTGACCCAAGGCCTGTCCAAGCAAAATACCTCCGCGCTTGAGGCACTCGGGGAGCAGAATCCTTATGTGACCTTCTCGACGGAAGATCCCTCCTTTACCGAGTCGGAGATCTTCGCCGAGGATGTCCCCGCTTCTGGTATTCCGCTGGGTACCTCCCAAACCAAGCTGGAGGGCCACGGCGGCGTGGCGGTTATCGGTTTGCCCGCCGGCACCCAGATCCCCGGCTCCAGCACCGTGATTCCGGAGGAAGGCATGGTCTTGAGCCAATCCATCGACGAGGCCCTGAACGCGCCGTCCCGGGGCACCCTCGGCGGCGTGGACCTGGACGTGAACGCGGTGGTTGAGGATGAGTATTACTCCCACTCCCCGGTGGTGTGGGTCGCTACCGAAACCTGGCAGAAGGTCTCCCATTCCCCCGAGGACATGGTGGGCGTGGCCGTGCTTTCCCAGGAGCCGACCGACACCTCCGTGTCCATGGGCAAGGCCCTGTCCGGCCTGCCGGCCTATAGCTCGGAGCGCGGTTCCCTGCTGACCATGCAGGCCTTCCTCTACGGTATCTCCGCGCTGGTCACCATCGCCTTCCTGAGCATCTGGACCATCCAGCGCACCCGTGACCTGTCCATCCTGCGCGCCCTTGGTGCCAGCGTGAAGTACCTGCTCAAGGACGCTATCGCTCAGGCAGCCATCATCTTGGCGATTGGCGTTGGGGTGGGCGCGCTCGTCGGCTGGCTGCTGGGCCTTGCCGCCCAAGGTGCCGTGCCCTTCGAGGTCTCCGCCATGACCGTCATCGTCCCCGCACTCGGCATCTGGCTGCTCGGCATCGCCGGTGCCTTCCTGGCCACCCGCCGCGTTTCCAAGATTAACCCGCTCGACGCCCTAGGAGGCAACGCCTAATGACTACCACCGTTACTCCCGCCCTGTCCCTCCGCGACATCGTGGTGACCTACCCCGACGGCCAGTCCCGCACAACTGCACTCGACGGCGTAAGCCTGGACGTCAAGCCCGGCGAGCTCACCGCCGTGATCGGCGAATCCGGTTCCGGTAAATCCACCCTGCTCTCCGTGGCCGCTGGACTTATCGAGCCGGACTCCGGATCCGTTGAGATGCACGGCACCCGCGGGCTCATCTTCCAGCAGGCCAACCTGTTGGCAGCCCTGACTGCGCGCGAGCAGCTGCTCATCATTGACCACATGGAGGGCCGCAAGCCCCGCGGTGACCGGGCTGACGAGCTGCTCAGCTTCGTGGGCTTGGAGGGCTTTGGCAACCGCCGCATGAACCAGCTCTCCGGTGGGCAGCGCCAACGCGTCAACATTGCGCGTGCGCTCATGGGCCAGCCTTCCGTGCTGCTTGCTGATGAGCCAACCTCCGCCTTGGACTCCAAGCTCTCCCGCGAGATTGCCAAGTTGCTACGTGGTGTCACCGATGACTTCGATACCGCAACTCTGTTCATCACGCACGACCGCAGCCTGCTCGACTATGCCGACAACGTGGTCGAGGTCAAGGATGGAAAGCTCTCCGAATATTCCGAGCTAGCCGCGTAAGAACCCGCTCATCTCTCACATGTTCATACAAAGGGGTAAATTAATACCCCGTTATGATTCGACCCCGCAAGCCCCGAGTAAGCCCAACTGACTACCCGCGCATGCAACAGTGGACCGCGCTGCATGCACTCATGTTGAGCATCACCGTGGTGGCCTGCGGGGTCTTTATCGTCGCCGCCCGCAGAATCAAAGGAACCTCCCGCGAGACCTTCATCCGCCGGATGGTGGGCTGGGCCTTGCTGGTGGCGGGCACTGCGTGGACGGTTATCTCCCTGGACCCGAAGCAATTCGATATCCGGGAGTCTTTGCCTTTGCACCTGTGCGATGTGCTGCGCCCTATCCTGGCGCTGGGCCTCATTACCGGCAACGAGCACGCCCTGACCTTGACCTACTTCTGGGGCATCATCCTCAACCCGCAGGCCATTATCACCCCGGACGTCATCTACTACTTCTTACCGCGCTGGCTGCGGTTCGGTACATATTGGTTCTTCCACATCGTGGCCCTTGCTGTGCCGCTAGCGCTGACCTTTGGCTTGGGCTACCGGCCGACGTGGAAAGGTTATCGCTTCGCCGTGAAGGTCACACCTGTATGGATGGCCACCGCCATGGCGGTCAATGCGAAGACCGACGGCAACTATGGCTTCCTCAACCACGCGCCGGGCAGCCCCTCCATCATCAACCTGCTGGGACCCTGGCCCGGCTACATCGCGGCAGAGACCCTCGCCGTCGCAGCAGTATGGGCGGGGATGACGTGGCCCTGGGAGAACACTTCGCTGCGCCGCGGCACGGTGGCGGTGGGGCCACGCGGGCTCATGCGCAAGTCCGTCGGTACCGCGTCCGGGATCCTGCGCCGCGCCACGGTACGTTTTCGTAAATAGCGGTCCGAAAACCGCGGAATTTTAGGGCTTGTGTGCGAAAACGTACCCACACGGTGGTGGCTAGGTACGGATCGATCAAATAAGGCCCCAGATCTTCGAATTTCTGGGGTGCTATTTGATCGAAACGTACCTTGCTGCGTAGCTAGCGCCGGGCCACGGAGCTAGCGCTGCGCGTTGAGGAGCCGCGCGATGGCCCGCGGGATGGCCGCCGCGATCTGGGACGCAGAACAGGGCGCGAAGCCCTCGGGGGTCTCGGCAGCGATGGCCGCCGCATGCGCGTGGATGGCGCCGGCGTGGAGAACCTCGGTGATGGTTTGGGCGGTGGTCGCGGCGGCGGTTTCGGTGGAGGTTTCGGCGAAGAGCTGGGCCATGACCGCGCCGAGGATGCCGGAGAGCACGTCCCCGGAGCCCGGGGTCGCGGCAAAAGAGTGACCGGCATTGAAGGAATAGAGCGGCTGGCCCGGCGCGGTGACGCGGGTCAAGCGGCCCTTGAGCAGGATGATGCTGTTTAGCTCTTCGGCTAGCTCGTGGATGGCGCAGCTCCAGCCATCAGACGCATCGGGAGCAGATCCGAAAGTGGCCTCGTAGAGTCGGCGGAACTCGCCTTCATGCGGGGTGAGGATGGTCATCGGGTGCTTGGTAACTTGCTGGCGCAGGGAGGTATTGCGCGCTAGAAGCGTCAGGGCGTCGGCGTCGAGAACGGTGGGCAGGTCCTGCGCTAGCACCTTGCGTAGTTCGGTGGCCGCCGTTGCATCGGTACCGCGGCCGGGGCCCACGACCCAGGCTTGGGCTTGCCCGGCGGAGGACACATCGGGATGGCAGACCAGCTCGGGGAGAAGGGAAGTAATCGAGTTATCGCCGATGAAGCGCACCATCGAGGGGGTGGCACGTACCGCTGCGGTGGCGCAGAGGATCCCCGCACCCGGGTAGGTATCGCTTCCGGCGGCCAGGGCGACGACCCCGCCGGAGTACTTATCGGAGCGCGCGCCTGGTGTGGGATCGGTGATGGGGCCAGTGCAGCCTACCGGCCAGGGGCGGGTAGCACGCCCGCCAGGCAGATCGAGTTCGCCCGATTGCCACGCAAAGGGCGTCGGAACGGAGGGCTCGTGAGCGATGAATGCCGCTGGTTCATCGAGTTCGGCGAGGGTCTCAGCGAAAGAAGGCGCGCCGGGCAAGAAGAGCTCGGAGACCACGACCTGCCCGCATTCGGCGGCCAGCGCGTGGCCGAGGCGTGGCGAGCCAAAGGTGACGGTGACATCGGCGTTAACGGCATCCGCGGCGCAGACTCCCGTGTCGGCGTCGACGCCGGTGGGCATGTCGACGGCTAAAACCGCGGCCCCGGCAGCGGTGGTATCGCGGTAGAGGGAGAGCGCGGTGCCGCTTAAACCCCGTGCGGATCCGAGGCCCGCGATGGCGTCGATTAACAGTTTGCTGCCTAAGGGCGCGCTGTCGGAAGGAAGGACCATACCACCGGCGCTGCAAAACGCAGCGAGGGCCTCCTCGTGGCAGCGCTCCGGAACTAGGGCATGGACCGTAACCCCGCGTGAGGCCAGCACCGCCCCGGCGTAGAGCCCATCCCCGCCGTTGCCGCCGGAACCAGCGAGAATGAGCACCGCGCCGGGGCGTGCCTCCAGCATCACTGATGCGGTTTCTGCCACCGCCGCGGCGGCCAGCTTCATGAGCTGATCCTCATGAGACTGTTGTTCCAGCAGGCGCTTCTCAGCGGCACGGACAGTGGCGACGGTATAAGCAGGGCGCATAACCCACACCCTAGCGCGCGGGTTGGCAGGTGGGGCACCAGAAGAGGTTGCGGCCCTGCATGACCTGCTCCCGGATCTCGGTGCCGCACACGTAGCAGGGTTGCCCGGCGCGACGGTAGACGTAGACCTCGCCGCCGTGATCATCCTTGCGAGGCTCGCGGCCCATGGCCTCCGGCGTATGGGCGGGGCGGACCGTATCGATGCGGCCGCGTTCGACGCCGTAGTCCATGAGATCGACCAGATCCGACCAGATGGCGTCGAACTCCTCTCGGTCGAGCTGGTTGCCGGGGATGAAGGGGGAGAGTTCTTGGCGGAAAAGGGCTTCTGCGCGGTAGATATTGCCCACGCCAGCAAAGAGGCCTTGGTCCATGAGCATCGCGCCGATGCTACGCCGCGAGGCATGCACGCGGGCCCATAGGGCATCCGGGTCGGCGTCTGTGCGGAGAGGATCTTGGCCCACCTTCGCCACCTTGGCCTGGTACTCCTCCTCCGTGATAAGCGTGCAGAACTGCGGGCCGCGCAGGTTCGCGGCTGTGGTGCCGTTATCGATGCGCAGCCGGATTTGGCCCCACACATCGGCAGACGGCTCAAAGCGCAGGGACCCAATGAGGCCTAAATGGATGTAGATAACGTGGCGCGGGTTATCCGCATCGAAGTGGAGAAAGAGGTGCTTGCCAAAGGTTTCGGCGAGGGAGAGGCGAGAGTCGTCGACAAGCGCGGCCTCCGTAGCGAACCGACCTTGGGGGCTGCTCACGGCCAGCGGCTTGTTACGGAAATCCGCATTGAGTGTCCGAGCAAGGCGGTGAATAACGTGTCCCTCAGGCATGTCAAGAAGTCTACGCGGGGGCTGTGCTGCTGTAGACTTTCCGGGTACTACCCGTTGAACGGAAGGGCCTAAATACTATGGGGCGCGCAATCGGTTTTGACCGTGAAAAATACATTGAACTGCAGTCGGAGCACATCAACGCTCGGCGCAAAGAAATCGGCGGGAAGCTTTATCTCGAAATGGGCGGCAAGCTTTTCGACGATATGCACGCCTCCCGCGTGCTGCCCGGTTTCACCCCGGATAACAAGATTGCGATGCTCGAGCGCATCAAGGATGACGTAGAAATCCTCGTCTGCATTAATGCCAAGGACATTGAGCGCCAGAAGATGCGCGGTGACTTAGGGATCCTCTATGAAGATGATGTGCTGCGGCTTGTCGACGTCTTCCGGGACCGCGGTTTCTTGGTCAATAACATTGTCATGACCCAGCTCGAGGACGGCAATAGCCAGGCCGAGGCTTTCATCGAGCGCCTAGAACGCCTGGGGCTCACGGTGGCACGCCACCGCATCATTCCGGGCTACCCCGCCAATATCGACCTCATTGTCTCCGAGGATGGCCTGGGCAAGAACGACTATGTTCAGACCACCCGTGACCTCGTGGTGGTCACCGCGCCGGGGCCGGGATCCGGCAAGCTGGCTACCGCGCTCTCGCAGGTCTACCACGAGAATCTGCGCGGCGTGCCTGCGGGCTACGCCAAGTTTGAGACCTTCCCCATCTGGAACCTGCCGCTCGATCACCCGGTGAACCTGGCCTACGAGGCCGCCACCGTGGACCTCAACGACGCCAACGTCATCGACCACTTCCACCTTTCCGCGCATGGCGAATCGACGGTGAACTACAACCGCGACGTCGAGGCCTTCCCGCTGCTGAAGTCTCTGCTGGAGCGCCTGACCGGCACCGTTCCCTACCAGTCCCCAACGGACATGGGCGTGAACATGGTGGGCTTTTGCATCACCGACGATGAGGTCTGCCGCGAGGCCTCCCAGCAGGAGATCATTCGCCGCTACTTCAAAACTTTGGTGGAAGAAGCCCGCAACGGTCTTGATTCCACGCAGTCCGAGCGCGCTGCCGTGGTCATGGCGAAGGCCGGCATTAAGTCCACCGACCGTCCGGTTGTGCTCCCGGCACGTCAGAAGTCGGAAGAGACGCAAGGCCCGGCAGCCGCGCTGCAGCTTCACGACGGCACCATCATCACCGGCCGCACCTCCCCGTTGCTGGGCTGCTCCGCAGCCGCGCTGCTCAATGCGCTCAAGCACTTGGCCGGCATCGATGATGACCTGCACTTGTTGTCCCCGGAATCCATCGAGCCCATCCAGACGTTGAAGACCAAGCACTTGGGCTCGCAGAACCCGCGCCTGCACACCGATGAGGTGCTCATCGCGCTGTCGGTATCCGCGGCGAAGGACGAGAACGCCCGCCGCGCGCTTGATGCGCTCAAGGAGCTTCAAGGCTGCGATGTCCACACCACCACCATCTTGGGTTCCGTGGACGAGGGCATCTTCCGCAACCTCGGCGTCCTGGTGACCTCCGATCCGGTCTTTGCCCGTAAGAGCGCGCTGTACCAGAAGCGCTAAACCTCACCTGCTGGACCTTGGCTGGAAGCGCCTTCCCGCAGGCATTCCCCCAGACCTGGAACCCGAAAGGTGCAGGTGGGCGTCGGCAAGCGCTTGGCGACGCCCCACCGCCCACCAGGGAGTTTCGGGATCGAGGTCTGGGGGTTTGGCCTGGGCCAACCCACGCGAGTGGACAAAGTGCAGGGGAGGGATCATGCTCCCATCCCGTATTCCAGCCAGGGTTTCTACCAGGTCGCCTAGTCAACCACTGAAGTCCCGGGAAAGAGGCACGCAGAAAAAGACGAAACTCAATCAGTCGTTCGCAATCGAAGAACGAAGCCACCAATACCCCGGGCTAACTAGCTCAAGAAGTCATCCTGGTATTGCTGCACCATTGAATCGAAATCACGATCACGTTCAAAACCTAAGGCTTCCACTCTTGACACATCGAAATTTCCCGGCCAGCTTGTAACTATCGCAGCAATACTCTCATCAGGCTTGTCACTAACAAGCTTTCTCGTTTCAGAGCCAGCCACACGCTCAAGCGAATCCAGCATTTCGCCAACCGTGACACAAATTCCTGGAAGATTCATAACTCTCCACGAGCCGAGTTTTGAGCCTTCAACTAAGAGTGCCCTTCCAAGATTACGAACTGCTACTTGCGGCGATGCAAGCCACATTCTCGTATCGTGCGGCACGGGGACCTCCGACGGCACACCGTTAAGAGGCTCACGAATGATCCCGCTAGCAAATGAGCTCGCGGCAGAATTCGGTTTACCAGGTCGCACCGAGATCGTAGGGAGTCGGCAAATGCGAGCATCTACGAAGCCTTTTCGTCCATACTCATTGACAAGCAGCTCTCCAATGGACTTGGTTGCCCCATAGGTAGAGTCAGGCTGAGTGGCCCAGTATTCAGGCATTACTTGCGGAAGACTGCCCCCAAACACGGCAAGAGAGCTCGTGAAGACGAACCGTGCAGGATGAGCCCCCTTAGCGCTACGAGTATGACGCACGGCCTCGAGAAGACAACGAGTGCCATCTATGTTGACACTCAATGCCGAATCAAAATCCGCCTCCGAACCACCCGAAAGCACGGCTGCTAAATGGATAACTGCATCAGTTTCTCCAGTGATTGCTTGTAGGACAGTCTCTCGATCGGTGATCTCTCCAACCACGGAGCGCACGCGCGGATCTGACACCCGGGCAGCAGCAAGGTCAAATGAAACAATCTCGTTCAAATCAAGCTTGCCGTGGTCTGCCTCGGAAAGAAAATGCTGAATAAGCAGGGTCCCGAGAAAACCCGCACCTCCAGTGATAACGATGTTCATACTTGCTCCTTATGAAGAATGTAGTGGCCGCCAGCGCCCCGCCCCTCTCGTATTGAGGATGGGCTTCGCCAGTCACTAACAGCCAAGAAAAGGTTCTGAAGACCATGGCATAGAAAATGGGGTGAATTCCTTCCGATAGGGAGGAATAAGAAAGTCATAAACCACTTTCGTGAACCAATGCACTGCGGAAGTGATGAGGCTTTTCTATAGCAATAAGCGTTCGAAAAACAAAGCAGAATTTATATTTAGCGCACGCGCATCAATCATAGGTAGACTCCCCTCAATGCAAGTGATGTGAGATACTTTTAACATCCTACCGTAAGACACCTCACATTGAGTCTTTTATTCTTGTCAAGGACTGAATGGGCGGCACCCTTGCGGGCTTATTGCCTTTCACCAAGTTTCTGGAACCGAGGAGGATTTCTAATGTCCCCAACAACGCTCGTGCTGCTCGGCATTGCTGCGGTAGCTCTCATTCTCTTTTTGATCATTAGAGCAAAGACCCATCCATTTATCGCGATGCTACTTGTGTCGATCGCTTTGGCACTTGCAGCGCGCGTACCGCTTTCGGAAGTTGTACCTCTACTCAAAGATGGTATGGGAGGAACACTCGGAGGTGTCGCTCTCATTGTCACGCTTGGTGCAATGCTCGGTCGAATAGTGGAAGTCTCAGGTGGCGCTGAAGTACTAGCTCGTTCTCTTGAGAAAAACTTCGGCGAGAAGCGCGCACCATGGGCACTAGGCGCTGCCTCATTTATTTTTGGTATTCCGGTCTTTGTTGATGTAGCGACAATCGTGCTCGTTCCAATCACACTTGCCGTGGCCCGTCGAATGGGTGGAAAAACAAATATGCTTGCCTACGCCTTGCCTGTAGTTGCTGCTTTGCTAACAGTGCATGTAGTTCTCCCACCGCACCCTGGAATCGTTGGCGCCTCAGAGCTGATGCAAGCTGATGTAGGCATGGTTCTTTTACTTGGTCTGATTCCTGCCGTCGTTATGTGGCTGGTAGGCCAAGTGTTCTCAGGTTTCATAGTCAAGAAGGTTTTTTCTCCGGTGCCAGCTGTTGGTAGTCAAGCCGCCGGAACTACCGCAAACCAAGACGTCGAAGTTGATGATGGAGGGGCACCGTCAGTGGGGCTCGTTCTTGCCACGATTCTCCTCCCTCTTGTGCTCATTATGGGTGGCACCGTATCTACACTCATGCTTGATGAAGGTACCGCAGTACGGGATTTCCTGGGCTTCGTTGGTGACTCTCCCATCGCTCTTTTCATTGGCGTCATATTCGCGACTGGGGTCTTAGGTTTTGCACGTGGCTGGGGCAAGGAACAGGTAGAGGACGTTGTAGCCTCGGCACTTCCTGCTACGGCCGCAGTCATCTTGATCACTGGCGCAGGGGGGACCTTCGGCAAAGTCTTGACTGAAACCGGTGTTGCCGATGCTGTAGCTGATTTGCTGGTGTCCACGGGGCTACCAGTGCTCGTGCTGGCATGGTTGCTTGCAGCTTTTATTCGCGCAGCCCAAGGGTCCGCAACCGTTGCGGCACTTACAACTGCCCCATTAGTGGCACCAATGATTGCCTCCCTGGAGCTTAATGGATTGCAAGTAGCACTGGTGACTGTGACTGTCGGCATCGGCTCGATGGCATTTAGCCATGTAAATGATTCTTTGTTCTGGGTGTGGAGCCGCTACTTCCAAGTAGATACCGCATCAGCGTTGAAGTCTTACACAGTGACGACAACGATCATGTCAATAGTTGGATTCGTTGTAGTTGGAATCTTGTGGCTAGTACTAGGAGCAATGGCGTAATGGAAAGGCATGAAAAAATGAATCTTTTTGAGGCACCATCGAGGCGTCTTCTGGTGCTTGACGACGACCCTACTGGCTCACAGTGCGTTTCGAACGTCGAAGTGGCCCTCGATACTGATCCATCTATTCCGGCCGAGGTGCTACAGAACCGAGGTTCAGCGTGTTTTGTCCTCACGAATTCGCGCGCCCTCGATGAAGACGCTGCCGTAGAAATCAACCGCAAAATGGTTGGGTCCGTAGTCGAACGCTTGGAAGACTGCCGCGGCCTACATGTTGTTTCTCGCTCGGATTCAACGCTTCGCGGCCACGTAATCGCAGAGCCAAATGCAATTGCTGATGCGCTTGCGGAGCACAACATCGAAGTAGATGGCTTTTTGTTCTGCCCGGCGATGATTGAAGCAGGCCGATTCACTAAAAATGATGTTCACTTCGCCATAGTGGACGGAAAAGCGCAACAGGTGGAGGACACTGACTTTGCGAACGACGCAACATTTGGGTATTCCCACTCGAACCTTGCGGACTTTCTTGAAGAGAGGTCTGGTGGGATAGTCCGCGCGGAGGAGTGTGTCTCAATAAGTCTCACCGATATCCGCGACGGTGGCGTAGAAACGGTCAAGGCAAAGCTCGTCGAGGCGAAGAATCGACGCTGGATAATAGTTAATGCCACCGAATATTCCGACATGGATATCGTGTCAGAAGCAGTGGCAGAACTCGAAGAACAGGGCAAAGTGTTTGTGACTCGTTGCGGCCCTTCCTTCGTTCGCTCCCTAGCTGGGCAGCGAAACGCTCAACTGATTACTTCTGATTCCTTAGAAATTGATCCATCACGCACAGCTCATGGGCTCGTCGTCGTTGGCTCACACGTAGGGCTCACGAGCCAACAGCTTGCAGTACTTCAGCAGCGAAGCAATCTCCATGAGTTTGAGCTGCAGGTTCCTAAGCTGCTCGATTCAGGATCCCGTGAGCAGCATATCGATGAGGTTTCAATGCGTGTGAGAGAAGCGCTAGCGAGTTCCGATTGCGTCCTGTACACGAGTCGAGAACTGATTAGGACAGAGTCAAAGGCTGAATCTCTCGCGATCGCACGACAAGTCTCTGATGCAGTCGTTGCAGTGGTGCAAGCAGCAAGGGAAGCACGTCCAGCCTGGGTCGTCGCCAAGGGAGGTATTACATCCCACGAGGTAGCGGCTTCGGGCCTCGGGATTCAGCGTGCCAAGGTCCAAGGTCAGTTTTATGAGGGGCAGATTAGCTTGTTTACTGCTACCGAAGCTCCTGAAGACGTGATCGGAGTACCGTACGTAGTTTTCCCGGGAAATGTAGGCGGTAAGGAGGCTTTGGCAGAGGTCGTTGAAAGGCTACGAGCTGCCACGACAGATGCTTAGGCTTATCCTTTTCTCACTAAAGAATAGGGCCAACCTTAATCCGCATATCAAAAACTGCGAATCTACCCGATGACTACATACACCGAGAGTAGATTAGCTGGAAAATTTCACAGTACCTACCAATTTATTTTTACACTCAAGGGAGTTTTAAGTGCGCACCACTCTAAAAGTTGCCTGGATCGGGCTCGGCGCCATGGGAGGGCCAATGGCCCTCGCAACCGCATCAGCTGGAATGAGCGTCACGGCATTTGACGTCCAGCCCTCTTCACTCGAATCAGTAGCACCTCAAGTGAGCGCTGCCTCTAACGCTCGTGAGGCTGTTTCTGGTGCCGACGTCACCGCGATTATGGTGGCAACTGGAGACCAGTTGCAATCCGTCCTATTCGGAGAAGAAGGAATTTCCCCTCACCTTTCTCAAGGTTCAGTAATTCTCATTATGGCGACCGTCGGCCCGAAGGCCATTGAACAAGCTGTTGATGGCCTTGCGGGTACAGGCGTACATGTCGTTGACGCACCAGTGTCTGGCGGCGTCGCACGAGCAAAACAGGGGATCTACTCATGATGGTGTCTGGCGACAGTTCCGCTGTGGCCGTCGTTCAGCCACTTCTGGATGCAATGGCGTCAAACGCCCCCGTAGTCGGCGAACGTCCTGGCGACGGCCAGCGTTTCAAGATCGTAAATCAGCTGTTGTGCGGCGTCCATATCGCAGCTGCTGGCGAAGCACTAGCTCTAGCGGATTCGATGGGGCTGGAAGTCTCCCGGGTGCACAAGGTGCTTGGAACAGGAGCTGCAGCTAGCTTTATGTTTGGTGATCGCGGGCAGAGGATGGTTGATGAGGCCTTTGATGAGGTGCGTAGTGCACTCGATATCTTTGTGAAGGATATGGGACTAGTCGGGGAAGCTGCACGAGAAGTACACCAAGAAGTACCACTTGCAGTTACGGCGGAGCAACTTTATATCAGAGGACATCGCGAGGGAGTGGGGCGTAAGGACGATTCAATCGTCTTCAAACTGCTACGCGGCGAGCATTGATGAGTATTGACTTAGGCGACCGACTTCGACGCCTCCAGCGCACACCGCATTTCCCCAGACCTAAAACCCGCAACCTGCAGGTGAGCGGCGCATAGCGCTTGATTCCGCCGTGGGCGTTATACCGCAGCTGCTCTGCGCCGTCCTCATCGACGATCTTCCAACCATTACGGGTGATTTCACGGGCGACGACACTGTGGTGCCTATTGATTTTCTGCGCGATGGCTCGTGCCGAATCACCGACACGACATCCCGCTTCAATAGCAACACGGTCTTCAACAGTAAGCCTGCGACCACGCCCTACTAAGGCGTGTTTGTCGAATACGCCACTAGGAAATCCATCGACGGCTTGAGTTTTCATCGGTGCTGGCATACCAGAATCTTTACCCAGCTTCTTGCCTGTATCTGGTATAGACACCACCGCCTCATCAGGCGTTCGGCGATGTCGCTGCCGGCGTGACTTCGCATACCGCTGCTTCCTTATCCACTCATACACGGTAGAAGGATGCACACCGATAGCATCAGCCACTGTCTGACAGTTCTCACCAGCAAGCACTCGCTCCACGGCCTGGGCACGTTCATCAGGTGACAAGTGGGCGCGTCTAGGCCGCACTTCGATTACACCAGCTTTCTTTAACCTGCTGTGAAGCAAGCCAGTCGATATTCCAACAGTCTGTGCTGCTTGATTGATCGACATACCTGCACGCACCAACCCAACAGCCTCACGGACAAACGGATCACGCAGACGACTCGCACGCCTGCCAGGAGGCTCGACACCTCTTACCCTCAACCAACCGTAAACCGTATCGGGACCCACACCCACATCACGCGCGACGAGACTAACTGCCTCACCTGCCACCACGCGCTCAATAGCGGCTTCCTTAACATCCTTCGGAGTCCAACGCGTCACAACTACCTCCCGGTCGAAGTGGCGCATTCACCCCTTGACAGCACGCAGGTGGGCGTCGGCAAGCGCTTGGCGACGCCCCACCACCCACCAGGAGGTTTCGGGATCGAGGTCTGGGGCTTTGGGTTAAGAGCGGTTGCAGCGCTGTGCCCAAAAGATTGGGGTTTTACCTCGCAGCGGGCCTAGACTTGCGGGCGTGACTATTGGCAAGATTCTCCTCTACTACTGCTTTACTCCCATCGAGGACCCCACCGCGATCATGCTGTGGCAGCGCTCCCTGTGCGAAAAGCTCGGGCTCAAGGGCCGTATCCTCATTTCGGAGCACGGCATCAACGGCACCGTGGGCGGGGACATGGATGCGTGTAAGCGCTACGTGCGCGAGACCCGCGAGTACCCGGGTTTCAAGAAGATGGAGTTCAAGTGGTCCGAGGGCGGAGCGGAAGACTTTCCGCGCCTGTCGGTCAAGGTGCGCGATGAGATCGTGGCCTTCGGCGCGCCGGGCGAGCTCAAGGTGGATGAGAACGGCGTCATCGGCGGTGGTGTTCACCTCAAGCCCGAAGAGGTCAACAAGCTGGTGGAGGAGCGCGGTGAGGAGGTCGTCTTCTTCGACGGCCGCAACGCCATGGAGGCGGAAATCGGCAAGTTCAAGAATGCCGTGGTGCCGGATGTGCGTACGACCCACGACTTCATCGCTGAACTCGAATCCGGCAAGTATGACTGGATGAAGGACAAGCCCGTGGTCTCCTATTGCACGGGTGGTATTCGCTGCGAAATCCTCTCCGCGCTGATGAAGAACCGCGGTTTTAACGAGGTTTATCAGATTGACGGCGGCATCGTCCGCTACGGAGAAAAGTACGGCAACGATGGCCTGTGGGAAGGCTCGATGTACGTCTTTGACAAGCGCATGCACCACGAGTTTGGTCAGGGCCTAGAGGATCCAGGCTTTATTCAGCTCGGCCACTGCGTGCACTGTGGGAAGGGGACGAATACCTTCCACAATTGCATTAATGAGGACACGTGCCGCAAGCAGGTGCTCATTTGCGATGACTGTATCCAGCACGTGGAAACCCAGCACTGTGGGCGTCCAGATTGCGCCGAGGTGGCTGCGGCCCAGGCGCAGGCCTAGCTTTCGCTAGTTTTCAAGCACCGGGGTGAGCAGGATCTGGATGTCGTTGATGCACCAGATCATGAAGTTGCCGGCCATGACCCAGAAAATCGCCATCCAACCGCGCCAGCGCACGTAGGCCTTGAGTTTGCGCAC
Source organism: Corynebacterium sp. HMSC070E08 (assembly GCF_001808895.1). Taxonomy (NCBI): domain Bacteria; kingdom Bacillati; phylum Actinomycetota; class Actinomycetes; order Mycobacteriales; family Corynebacteriaceae; genus Corynebacterium; species Corynebacterium sp. HMSC070E08. Next base: position 19,757 of record NZ_KV794783.1, on the reverse strand, counting down.
CATGATGACGGCGCAGCCGATCATGCCGATGAAGGGGATGATCAGCGTCGTCGTGGCGAACACCGTGCGCTGGGTCCTTGTGCACAGCCAAGCGGCGAACTCCACGCGGAGGCAGTCGGTCGTGGTTCCGAAGAACCTGAAGAATCCAGCGAGGAGGAGCGCGTACAGCGCCGAGCTCACAAGGATAGCCACCATAAACCACAGCGCCTGGCGCGAGGAGCGGCGGTTGGCCTCGGCGACGGCGAGGGGATCGGGCTCGTCGGCAAGCTCATCAAAGCTGCGGGGCTCGGGGCGAGGCAGGTTGGTATAGTCCGCGTCGGACGTGAGATCATTTTCGGGGTGCTCTGCTGCCATGCTGTGCAAGTCTAACGTGCTTCGGGGTCATAGGTGCTCGGGCAGACCAGGACTGGCACGCCCACGTGGGGGAGTAGTTCGGTGGCGGTGCTGCCGATGAAGACGCGCTCGATCGGTCCCATGGGGGAGGAGCCCAAGCAGAGCAGGTCGCCCTTCTTCCACTTGAGCGAATCCACCGCGCCGGACCAGCCGTGGCCGCTGCCGATGTCCGTCGTGACGGAAATCTCCGGGAAGGCCTCTGCGATGAAATCGTGGGCGCGGTCCAACAGCGAGAGCGAGTGCTCGCGCCAATTGGGGGCGTCGGAGGGAAAAGTGGGGGAGTATTCGAGGGGGACGTCGACCAGCCCCTTGGCGGAAAACGCCAGGATACGCAAGGGGATGCCGCCGCGCTGCGCAATGCAAGCTGCGTGCCGGAGGGCGGGATCGTCAGCGCGGCCAAGTTCGGTGAAGGCGAAATTGATGCGCGTCACTCCGTGCTTGGACAGCTTGATACCGCGCGGGGTGAGACCCACGGGAAGCGGCGAGTAGTGCAGCAGCGCATCGGCGGTAGAACCGGAGAAGAAACGGCCCTTCGGCGCGGACTGGTTGGCCCCCAGGAGGATGACGTGCGCGTTGAAATCCGTAGCCGCTTGCTCCAGCAGCTGCGGGCGGGACGGTCCCGCGATGAGAACGGAGACGTTCTTATCGAGCTGGTCCTTGTCCACCCCGGCTGCGTCCAAGGCCTGCTTAACGGCGCGTTCGCAGGTTGCGCGCTCCTTCTTGAACCACTGCTTATAGGAGCCACTGAGCTTGCTGAGCGACGTCACGGTGAGGGGTTGCGAAATCGTGGATACTACCCGGATCTGAACGGGCGTGGAACGCGCAAGCCATGCGGCAAACTCGATGGCCTCGGTGCCCGTGGAGCTAGGACTCCACGAGACGAGTACGCGAAGCGGGGGGATACGGTCTTCCGAGGAGGACTGTCCTTCCGCGGGGTGTGAAGATTTCTTAGCCATTCATCAAAAGGATCGGGGTCGTTTCCTTCATTATCGACCCTTCACGCTTTAAAATAAAATCTGTTCTACCGGCGCTTTTTGGTCTATTTTCCGTCCATGGTGGGGCGGTACACATCCGCGAGTTTGGAAATCAGGTTGACCAAAGAATTGGCATCCTTGATGTCCTCCGGTTCAAGCCAGCGCAGGATCTCGGCCAAAGCTGCCGCACGCTGGCGGGAGACGATGGTCAGCTCGGATTCGCCGAGCTGGGTGAGGGCGACGAGAACGCCGCGGCGGTCCTTTTCATCGCGGTGCCGTTCCACGAAGCCTTGGCGCTCCAATTGGTACAGTGCATTGGACGCGGTGGGCATCCGGATCAACTCTGCTTGGGCGATGGTGCTGACGCGAGAGGGCCCACGCAGGCGCAGTTGATTCATGATCGAGACCTGCGAGGTGGTTAGGGACGTGCCCTCCGTTGTGCGTTGGAAGATGAGCATGAGCTTATTGAGCGCGGGCTGGATCTGGCGGGCAACATCCAGGGCGTCCTCGTAGGGGATCGGGGATTCGATAGTTTCTTCACTCATGGAAAATAAGTGTAGCTACGATCCACTCGCGGCGGTAGTTAGCCGAGTAAAAAATTAGGTTTTGCGTCACGAAGCGCCCAAAGAGAGCCTAGATTGTTGACGCTGCCCGCACTACACTGTCCGGCGTGAATTCTCCGTCCAAGGCAGAGTCTGCAAAGACAAGGCCAGAAGTGGCCTACCGCAACGAAGTCTCCTATGAATGGGAGCGCGCACAGCATCTGCGCGAGCTTCGCGCGGGAAAAGTGACGCGCGAAGAATTGTGTGATGCTGATTTTCTCCTTCGCGCGGCGGCGGAGCACCACGGCGTTGACATGCAGAAGCCGTGCCCGGTGTGCGGCGAAGAGCTGCGACTGACCCGCTGGGTTTATGGCGACTCTTTAAAGCGCCGTGCGGGAAGCGCGCGTAGCGCGGCGGAAATTGCAGAAATGGCGGCCGAGGGGCTGGAGTTTACAGTGCATTTCGTGGAAGTGTGCCCGGCATGCCGCTGGAATCATCTGCTTCGAGCGGCCACGGTCTATGCTCGAAGGTAGTTTTGGCTTCCCAGTTCACGCCGGTAAGCTGCATGTATTTACAGTTTCTGTACAGGATTGATGAGGACACGGATTAGTGACCGAGAAGGAAACCTCCGGGCGAAAGTCAGGTAATCGCAAGAAGAGCGCCTCGCACAGGAGTAGGCGTTCGTCCGGCCGCACACGCCGCTGGCCGTGGATCGTGCTCGCTGTCTTATTCGTAATTGTCGGCATCCCCGCCTTGCTCTTTGGGTACGCGTATACGCAATACGACGTCCCCGAGCCCAAGGAGCTGCAGCCGAGCCAGATTTCCACGATTGTCGCCGGCGACGGCGAAACCCAGCTGGCCAAACTAGTTCCACCGGAGGGCAACCGCCGCCAGGTGACCCTGGATGAGATCCCGGATTACGTTGAGGATTCTGTCCTCGCGGCCGAGGACCGCGAGTTCTGGACCAACTCGGGCTTTTCCTTTACAGGTCTGGGCCGTGCCGTCTTGGGCAAGCTCACCGGTGATGCTTCCGCCGGTGGTGGCTCGACGATTACTCAGCAGTATGTGAAGAATACTCTCGTTGGTGACGAGTACTCCTACGTCCGCAAGATTCGTGAGCTCATCTACTCGGTGAAGATGACCAACGAATGGTCCAAGGAGGACATCCTCAACGCCTACCTCAACACGGTCTACTTCGGCCGCAATGCGTATGGCATCGAGGCTGCATCCAATGCGTACTTTAATAAGGACGCCAAGGACCTCACTAAGGAAGAAGGCGCGCTGCTGGCGGGTGTTATCCAGTCCCCGTCCGTCCTTGATCCGTGGGTAGATGAGGAACGGTCCCAAGCTCGCTGGAATTACGTCATGGATGGCCTCGTTGAGATGGGTGACTTGGATCAGTCTGAACGCGATCAGCTCGTCTTCCCGGAGACCCGCGATCCGTCTGAGTATTCTGCCTACACCGAAGCGCCGGGTGCCTATGGCCACATCAAGAACCAGGTCATTGATGAGCTGTCCCGCGTGGGTATTACCGAGGACCAGCTTGCCACTGGCGGCCTCAAGGTGACCACCACCATTGACATGACCGTGCAGAACGCGTCGACGGACGCCGCTCACGCACAGCTTGCTGTGCTGCAAGAGGACGCCCGCGCCGCCGCCGTGACGATCGACCCAGCCACGGGCGCTGTACGCGGTTACTTCGGCGGCGATGACTCTAATGGTTGGGACTATGCCAATTCGCCGCTGCAGACCGGCTCGACCTTTAAGATCATGGCACTGGCCGCAGCTCTTCAGCAGGGCATCGACCTCAATACGTATTACTCCTCCGCGCCGTACCAGCTGCCCGGTTCGCAGACCGTGAACAACGTGGGCGGCGGCTGCGGAAGCTGTTCCATCGCTGAGGCGCTGAAGAATTCTTATAACACGTCCTTCCTGCGCCTCCAGGATGACCTGGAAAACAAGATGCAGGACACTGCGGACATGGCGCACGCATTGGGCGTTGCTCGCAGCCTGCCGGGGATCGAGAAGACATTGACGGAGAACGGTGGCACGCCGTACGAGGGAGTCGTGCTGGGCCAGTACCAGTCCCGCCCGCTCGACATGGCGACGGCAATGGCGACCCTGACCAACCAGGGGGTGTGGCACCAGCCGCACTTCGTGCAGAAGGTGGAAAACACGGCTGGCGAAGTCCTCTACGAGAACCCGACCGATGGCGGTGAGCGCCGCGTCTCCGCCAACGTGGCCAACAACGTGATCTCCGCGATGCAGCCGATTGCCGCATGGTCGAACGGTGCACTGGCCGGTGGACGTCCGTCGGCCTCCAAGACTGGTACCACACAGCTGGGTGATACGGGCACCAACAAAGATGCCTGGATGGTTGGTTCCACGCCACAGCTGGCTACAGCAGTGTGGGTAGGCACGGCCGATAACACCTCCGCGATCTTTAATCAGTGGGGCGGAATTATGTACGGCTCGGATGCACCGACGAAGATCTGGAAGTCCATCTTGGACACCTCTTTGGCCAACGTGGAGCAGCAGCCCTTCCCGCAGGCTTATCCGGTTCATTACGGCGTCGGCAGCTGGGGCTCGGGATATGTCTATGATCCGAGCCAGACCACCACGTGGAACCAGACGCCGGCGAGCCCGGAGAGCGACAGCACCGAGGGTGAAGAGGAAGCACCTGCCGAGGGCGGCGAGCACCACGACGAGGGTCAGGGCGGTAGCCCAGAGCAGCCGGCCCAGCCTGAGCAACCTGAGCAACCCGCTAACCCTGAAGTACCTTCGCTCGATGACATCCTTAATGGAGATGGCCTCGACCAACTGCTTGGCCAATAGGAGATTGATCCCCCGGTGAGCCATCACACTTCTTCGCAGCTTGTCCCACTCTCATCCGAATCGATGACCCGTGGCGCCGTCAATGCCCTCGGCGGGCCGACGGGGCGTTTCGCCCGCTCGTCCCACTCTGGTTGGTGGACGCCGCTGCGCGTCATCATCACGCTGGCGTGGACGTTCCTGGCGTTTGGATTCTTGAGTAAGGCAACCTGTGCGGGCAGCCGCCGGGGCGAGGACGGCCTCATCAGCCTGAACTGGGATGGCAACCGCCAGTACACGTCCTTTTGTTATAACGACATCGTGCCGCTCTATGGTGGGCGCGGCTTGGACCAACCTGGCTTTCCCTATGCCTACTCCTGGGTGGAGGGAGACCTCACGCGCTACATGGAATACCCCGTTCTGGCGGGCCTGTTCCAGGGGGTCGTCGGCTGGCTGGCGCGCACCACGTATCCGGCTGTCGAGTGGATTGGTATGGCCGAGGTCAGTTGGTACTTTGGGCTGACCACGCTCATCTTGTCCCTCGTGTGGGTCGGCACCGTGGTCATGGTATTCCAGCTCACGGGCAACCGGGCATGGGATACCATTCTCATGGCGGCCAGCCCGCTCGTGGTCATCCACGCCTTCACCAATTGGGACATCCCGTCGGTAGCGTTCATGGTGGGTGCCCTTCTCGCCGTGAAAAAACGCAAGAACTGGCTCGCCGGCATTCTCATCGGGCTCGGCACGGCATTCAAGCTGTGGCCCCTGTTTATCTTGGGCGCGTTTCTGGTGTTGGCCATCCGCCACAAGCGGTGGGCGCCTTTCTTCAAGATGTTCGTGGCAACCGCTGTGACGTGGCTCGTGGTGAACCTACCCGTGGCGCTCGCCTACCCCGAGGCCTGGCGCGAATTCTTCCGGCTCAATCAAGAACGCGGTGCGGAATGGACCACGATCTATGCGCTCTTGAGCCGCGTGACGGGCGTGAGCTTTGAGCCCGAATTCCTCAACACCTTCTCGCTCGTGGCATTCCTGGTGAGCTGCGGGGCGATTGCCATCCTGGGTCTCAAGGCGCCGCGCGCGCCGCGAGTAGCCGAAATGATCTACCTCATCATCATGGCCTTCCTCATTTTCAACAAGGTGTGGTCCCCGCAGTACTCCCTGTGGCTGGTCGTCCCGGCACTCCTGGCGCTTCCGCGGTGGCGGCTCATCTTTAGCTGGGCGCTTGCCGACGCCCTCCTCTGGCCCATCCTCACCTGGCACATGCTCGGCTCGGAAAATAAGGGCCTGCCGCACGAGATGCTCGATATCGCGGTGCTGACGCGCGATGGCTTCATCATTGCCATCGGCGTGCTCATTATCCGCCAGATGTGGGGCAAGTCTGAGGACAAGGTCCGCGCCGCTCATGGCGGCAGGGACCCGTTGGCGGGGGATTTTGCACGATGACTATCACCATCGTGGGCATCGTCTCCATCACGCTGGGCTTCCTTTGTGTGTTGAGCGCCTACTACCTGTTTCAGCGCTCTCAAGACCGCACCTGGCCGGTTGTGCTGGGCTTGCTGGCTTTGCTGTTTCTCACGGTGATCCCGGCGGGATCGGCGATCTTCGTCGCGGCGACCCACTAGCGGCAGCCGAGGAGATGGGGGATTTCCTTTTCCGCCGGTCAGTGCGGTACTGTGTGAGGGTTGCTTGACGCAACAGACCCTCCTGCCATATCCGCAAAGGTGATATGGCCGATACCAATTACTAGACCATAGGAGGTGATGAGGTCCGTGCGTCACTACGAAGTCATGATCATTCTGGATCCTAACCAGGATGAGCGCACCGTAACCCCGTCCCTAGACAAGTTCCTCGAAACGATCCGCAAGGATGGCGGCAAAGTCGAAAAGGTTGATGTGTGGGGCAAGCGCCGTCTTGCATACCCGATCAACAAGAAGGAAGAGGGCATCTACGCAGTCGTGGAGCTGGAGTGTGAATCCCACTCGGTTCTCGAGCTTGATCGCCGTCTGAACCTGAACGACTCCATTATGCGTACCAAGGTTCTGCGCACCGACAGCAAATAGCGGATACTGGGTTTCGAGCAATCCACGTAACCGATATTAAGGAGTAAAGACATGGCTCAGGGAGATACCAACATTACGGTTGTCGGCAACATTGTGGCCGACCCGGAACTGCGCTTCACCCCAGCGGGTGCCGCAGTGGCAAATTTCCGTGTTGCCTCCACCCCGCGTCGCTATAATCAGCAGACTTCCCAGTGGGAGGACGGCGAGGCCATGTTCCTCACCTGCAATGTGTGGCGCCAAGCCGCAGAAAACGTTGCGGAGACCTTGACCAAGGGCATGCGCGTTATCGTTACTGGCCGTTTGCGCCAGCGGTCTTACCAGACCCGTGAGGGCGAAAACCGCACTGTTTTTGAAATCGAGGTTGATGAGGTCGGCCCGTCCCTGCGTTATGCATCCGCACAGGTTAACCGCAAGTCCGGCAACGGCGGCGGCAACTATGGTGGCGGCCAGCAGCAGGGTGGTGCTAACTACGGCGGCGGCAACCAAGGTGGTTTCTCCGGAAACCAGGGCGGTTTCTCTGGAAACCAGTCCCAGTCCTCTGCCCCGCAGCAGTCTCAGCAGCAGTCGGCTCCGAGTAACGATCCGTGGAATTCTGCACCCCAAGCGGGAAGCTTTGGTGGTGCGGATGCAGAACCCCCGTTCTAAGACTGTCACGCAAGTATTCATTTAACTCAATTGAAAGGCAGGGATCATGAAGCTGATCCTCACCGCTGCCGTTGAGAACCTCGGCGCCCCCGGCGAAATTGTAGAGGTTAAGGACGGCTACGGACGTAACTACCTGCTTCCGCGCGGCCTGGCAATCGTTGCTACCCGCGGTGCTGAGAAGCAGATCGAGGGCATCAAGCGCGCCCAGGAAGCTCGCGCAATCCGCGACCTGGACCACGCACGCGAGATCCGTACCCAGCTGGAGGAGCTCAAGGACGTTAACGTCCCCGTGAAGACCTCCGAGTCCGGCAAGCTCTTCGGCTCCGTGTCCGCTGAGGACATCGTGAACGCCGTTGCCGCCGCTGGCGGCCCGAAGCTGGACAAGCGCATCGTTGTGCTGCCCAAGGGCCTGGTCAAGAAGACCGGCAACTACCAAGTCGAGCTGAAGCTGCACGCTGACGTTATCGGCAAGGTGAACTTCTCGGTCGTCGCTGCCTAAGAATTAAGGCGCACGACGGTCACCCTCCGTTCGCCCGCGTGTGAGGCGCGGCGCCGGTACGCAGGATGTGACCTTAAGACAACAGCAAGGCTTTAAGGCCGTGCTCCTTTCACTATGTGAGGTGGTGAGAGGAAGCACGGCCTTGCGCCGTTTTACGCGGGGTCGCCTTTTTGGAGATCTAGCACCGCGGGAGGCAGGGAAATGTCGCCAAGCGCGGCCTGTGGATAACTCTCCCAGCCTGTGGATAAACCTGCGTTCAGTTAACGGTGAATTCACTCATGCCGCCATGTGTTAACCCGCTGGTAGCGGCGATATCGGGGTAATGGCCCTACTTCTCCACGGAATTTGTGCGTATTTTCACACCTCAAAAAACGCGCCTTGACCTGCAGGAATAATCTTCGCTGGTCACAGCGTTGCAAAGTTATCCACAGCTCTGACCTCTGGCTTTGTACACCATGTCTTTGCTGACCTGGGAATTCCACAGCTCTCTGTGGATAACTGTGAGAGTTATGCCCAAGGGGTAGTGTCTTGACCCTCGGCTACACTGTTGTGTACTACGCGCGGTTGCCGCTTGGCACTGCATCGAAGCCTGGCCGTCCGGCGCGGAGAAGAGTGAGAACTTCAGGCACGGCCAGGGTGGGACTAATGAACGGTGGGATTGATGAGCAATGACTAATGCCAGTTTTGACGACGACCACGTTCCACCGCCGCCGGAGCCGGTAGAGGAGGAACCTCGCCGCTCTTACCGGCAGGAAGAGCCAAAGCGCTACGGCGAATTTCGCCAGCCGCCCGCGGACCGCGAGGCCGAACAGGGCGTCCTCGGCGCCATGCTCCTGAGCCCGAATACGGTCATGGAGGTCATTGAGGAGCTGGAGCCGGAGGACTTCTACTATCCTGCGCACACGCTCATCTACCAGGCCATGATCGATCTTTACGCGGCAGGCACGGATATTGACGCGGTGATTGTTGCGGCCCGTCTCGATCGCTATAACAACCTTGAACGCGTTGGCGGTGCGCCCTACCTGCATACCCTGCTGGCCACGGTGCCCACTGCGGCTAACGCCCGCTATTACGCGGAGATTGTCGCGGAGAAGGCGGTGCTGCGCAAGCTGGTGGACGCCGGTACTAGAGTCGTCCAACTCGGCTTCCAGGGCTCCGAAGACATGGAGATAGAGTCCGTGCTGGACCGCGCCCAGCAGGAAGTATTCGCCGTGGCGCAGAAGAAGACCACCGAGGATTACCGTGCGCTGAGTGATCTCATCGACCCCACGATCGATGAGCTCGCCGCCCTGCAACAAAACGGAGTGGAGTCGGGCGTGCCCACAGGGTTCATCGACCTCGACAACCTGACCAATGGCCTGCGTGCCGGCCAGATGATTATCGTCGCCGCCCGCCCTGGCGTGGGCAAGTCCACGCTGGCCATGGATTTCATGCGCTCGGCCTCTCTGCAGCACAACAAGACTTCTGTGGTTTTCTCCCTGGAGATGTCTGCCTCCGAGATCGTCATGCGCCTCTTGTCAGCGGAGGCGGAAGTGAAGCTGTCGGATATGCGCGGTGGCCGCGTGTCCACGGAGGATTGGGCCAAGATCGATGACACCCTCAACCGCATCCAGGATGCGCCCCTGTTCATCGATGATTCCCCGAACCTCACCATGATGGAGATCCGCTCGAAGGCCCGCCGTCTGAAGCAGCAGCACGGGCTCGACCTCATTGTGCTGGACTATATGCAGCTGATGTCTTCGGGCAAGAAGGTGGAGTCCCGCCAGCAAGAGGTCTCAGAATTCTCGCGCCAGCTCAAGTTGCTGGCCAAGGAGCTAGAGGTTCCCCTCATTGCGATTTCGCAGCTGAACCGTGGCCCGGAATCCCGTACCGATAAGAAGCCGCAGCTGGCGGATCTGCGTGAGTCCGGCTCGCTGGAGCAGGACGCCGATATGGTTATGCTGCTCTACCGCCCGGACTCACAAGACCGCGATGATCCCCGTGCCGGTGAGGCGGATATCATCCTGGCCAAGCACCGCGGCGGCCCGATCGACACGGTGAAGGTCGCGCACCAGCTGCACTACTCCAAGTTCGTGAACATGGCGCACGGCTAAATTACAGGTCCACCACGGCGTTGGGGTCACCCAACCGTGGGCCGAGGATGACCAAGACCAGGAAGACCGCAGCCGCAGCGAGCGCCAGCCATCGCCACACCGGGAAGAAGCGCTCGCCGCACAGCCTGGCAAACCCTGCGCCGATGAGCGCACCCAGGGTATTGAAGATGAGGTCATCAATATCAGTGCGCCCGAGCGCGAAGGCGTATTGGGCTGTTTCCAATACCAAACTCAGCGCGAAGCCCCATGCGGCAGTGGCCTTGACTGACCGGCACATGCTGAAGACGAGCATGCCAAAAGGAATGAAGAAGGCGGAATTGCCCGCATACTCAAAAAGCGGGCCAAACCAGGTGCCGCCGGAGAGCTCATCAAGCGGCACCAAGCGCAGGTCACGGACCCGCTGGTTCTCCGGCTTCCAAAGGTAGCCAATCTGGTAGAACGGCTTGAGCGTGGTGAGCGCGACCATGACCGCGACCCACGCGCCGAGGGCGACCCTATTGAGCAAGGGTCCTACCCTTGAATTCTGGCAGGGTCAGTGCCGCCGCAGCGGCGAGTCCGAAGGCCGCTGCGAACAGCACGAAGAGCCAGCCCGTGCCCGCCACCGCGATGAGCGGCGGAACGATAAGCGGCGCCAGGATGGAGGCGAGTCGGCCGAAGCCCGCGGCCGCACCAGTACCGCGCCCGCGCAGGGCGGTGGGGTAGAGCTCCGGGCCGATGGCGTACAGCGCGCCCCACGCGCCCAGGTTGAAGAAGGAGAGCAGGCAACCGGCCAGGATGATCATGGCCTCAGTGTTGGCGAAGCCAAAGAATCCGGCGGACAGGGCAGAGCCCACGAGGAAGGTCGCCAGGGTCGAGCGGCGTCCCCAGACCTCGATGAGCCAGGCCGCTGCGGCGTAGCCGGGCAGCTGGGCCAGGGTGATAATCAGCGTGAAGCTGAAGGACTTCACCAGGGAGAAACCGTCTGCGACAAGCAGCGACGGAATCCAAATGAAGGCGCCGTAGTAAGACAGGTTGACGCAGAACCAGATGGTCCACAGCGCCAGCGTGCGCCCGCGCAGGGATTTCGACCAGATGCTGGTGGCGGTGACATCTTCCTCGGAGTAGGTCGGTGCCGGGGTCGTGCGGTCGATGTCCGCCTCATCCACCTCGGCTTCAAAGGAGGCGACGATTTCTTCTGCTTCCTCGTGGCGGCCCTTCGACTCCAGGAAGCGTACTGATTCAGGCAAGTGAAGGCGCACATAGAGGGCATAGAGGGCGGGCACCATGCCGAGTGCTAGGGCCCAGCGCCAGCCGCTTTCCGACGCCCCCACGACGAACGTTCCAATTACCGCAGCGAGGATCCAGCCCACGGCCCAGAAGGCCTCCAGCAAGACCACCATGCGCCCGCGGACCTTGAGGGGTGCGAACTCGGAGATCAGCGTGGAGGCCACCGGCAGCTCGGCGCCGAGGCCAAGTCCGATGAAGAAGCGCAGGATGATGAGGAGTGTGAGGCCCGTTGCTAGGGCAGAAGCGCCCGTCGCGAGGCCGTAGACCAGCAGGGTTAGCGCAAAGATGTGGCGGCGGCCGAACTTATCGGCCAAGAGGCCGCCGAAGGTGGCACCCAAGGCCATGCCGATGAAGCCCACGGACGCCAGCCACGAGGACTGGGTCGGCGTGATCCCCCAGTGCACGGCCAGAGCGGCCATGATGAAGGAGATGAGGCCCACGTCCATGGCATCGAGCGCCCAGCCGATGCCGGAGCCAAAGAGGAGACGTTTGTGTTTTCCAGTGACGGGAAGGCGGTCGAGCCTCTCCGTGCGTGAGACAGAGCGATGATCAAGACGATTCATGCAGGCTAAGCTTACTCCGCGGGGGTAAAGCTTTTAAGTCGCAAAGAATTGGTCACCACAAAGACTGAGCTCAGAGCCATTGCCAACCCCGCCAATAGGGGGTTGAGCAGCCCGAACGCTGCCACGGGAAGAAGAATAATATTATAGGCGAAGGCCCAAAAAAGGTTGCTCTTGATGATGCGCAGGGTACTGCGCGCGAGCCGCACCGCCTCTGCGACGGAGCGCAGGTCGTTGTTCATCACCGTGATGTCGGAGGCCTCGATGGCCACGTCGGCTCCCGCACCCATCGCGATTCCGAGGTCCGCCTGCGCGAGCGCCGCGGCGTCGTTGACGCCATCGCCCACCATGGCCACGGTCCGCCCCTGCTCCTGCAGTCGAGCGATAGTCTCTACCTTGTCTGCGGGCATGACCTCCGCTGTCACGTTGGCATCATCAATGCCAACGGCCCGCGCCACTGTATGCGCCGCGCCGGCGTTGTCCCCGGTGAGTAGGTGGGGTGTAAGCCCTAGCTTGTGCATTGCGGCGATGGCGGCGGCGGAGGATTCCTTGATGCGATCCTGTAGCTCGATGGTTCCTACCAAGTCATCGTCCACGTAGACGCCCACCTGCGTCCCGGTGCCGTCATAGCCCGCAGGCGGCCGGCCCACCCGCACCCGGGAGCCCTCAATCGTTGCCTCGATTCCCTGGCCGGGAAGCTCGTGGAAGCCCTCGGCCGCGGGGAGCTCATCGTCGTAGGCTGTGCGGATGGCTCGTGCGATGGGGTGCTCGGAACCCTGTTCCGCGGCGGCCGCGAGGCGGAGAAATTCCTGCTGCGTGCGTCCTGCCGTAGGTTGGACTGCTCCCACCGACATCTGGCCTTCGGTGATGGTGCCGGTCTTGTCCAGCACGATGGTGTCGATTCGGCGCGTCGATTCCAAAATCTCCGGACCCTTGATGAGGATTCCCAGTTCGGCGCCGCGCCCGGTGCCGACGAGGATTGCGGTGGGCGTCGCCAAGCCCATGGCGCACGGGCAGGCGATGATGAGCACAGACACGGCGGCCACGAAGGCCGGGGCGACGCCGCCGACCCACAGGTGTGCCAGGAGCGCGAGGAGCGCGATGCCGATGACGATGGGGACAAAGACGGCGGCGATACGGTCCGCGAGGCGCTGGACCGGGGCTTTCGACGTCTGGGCTGCAGTGACGAGCGCGCCCATCTGGGCCAAGACGGTGTCGGACCCGACGCGGGTGGCGCGTACCTCGAGCCGACCCGAGGCGTTGATGGTCGCGCCCGTCACCGTGCTGCCGGGAGAAACCTCAACCGGCATCGACTCGCCGGTGAGAAGGGATTCGTCCACGGCGGAATGGCCGTTGAGGACCACGCCATCGGTGGCGATCTTCTCGCCGGGGCGGACAACAAAAACATCGCCTACTCGGAGCTCGCTGGCGGGAATGCGGGTTTCGGTACCGTCGCGAAGCACGGTGGCTTCCTTAGCTCCCATGGTCAGCAGCGTGGTGAGCGCTTCGGAGGAGCGCCCCTTAGCTTTGAGCTCAAACCATCGTCCAAGCAGCAGGAACGTGATAACCATGCCGACGGACTCGAGATAAATATGGTCCATCTGCGCGTCATTGGAGCGCAGCGTCATGTGCATGGTCATGCCGGGCATCCCGGCATCGCCAAAGAAAAGCGCGTAGAGCGACCAGCCAAAGGCGGCGGTGGTGCCCAGCGTGATGAGCGTGTCCATCGTGGCGGCGCCGTGCTTGAGATTGGCCCAGGTGGCCCGGTGGAAGGGCGCTCCGCCGATGACATAGACGAGCGTCGTGAGCATCAAGCAGGCCCACTGCCAGTGCTGGAATTGCAGCGCTGGGACCATGGAGAGCAGCATCACGGGCAGAGAGAGCGCCGCGGAGATCAGAGTGCGCTGCAGGATATCGGAGGCTTCGCTCTCGCGGGCGTCCTCCGCCGTGCTAGTCGACGTCTCCCCCTCACCATCCAGGGTGAACGCTCCGTAGCCTGCGCCTTCGACGACGTCGATGAGATCGGCAGGCGTCGTCGTTGCAGGGTCATAACTCACGGAGGCGGACTCCGTGGCGAAGTTGACCGTGGCTTCAACGTTGTCGAGCTTGTTGAGCTTGCGTTCGACACGGGAGGAACACGACGTGCAGGTCATCCCGGTGATGCCGAGGGTGAGACTGGTAGTCATGCTGTTTAGGCCAACTCGTAGCCGGCTTCGACGACGGCGGCGGCGACTTGGTCGTCGCTAAAGCCCTCCCCGGTCACGGTGACGGCGCCGGTGGTGTGGTCGGCCGTAACGTCGGTGACGCCACTGATCTCTGAGATCTCTTCCTTGACGGAAAGCTCGCAGTGGCCACAGGTCATGCCGTTAACGGTGTAGGTTGTGGTGCTCATGGTGGTGGATCCTTCTCCTTACCTTGGGGGTTAATGTCACTGTCGAGGATATACCCCCCTGGGGTATGTGGGCAAGGAATAATCGAGTCTTGTGTACCGTTGGGGGTTGATAGAACCGAGAAATATCCCCGAGACTGATAGGAAAAGACATGGCAACGATTGACATCACTGAGGACACGTTCCAGGAGACCGTTTCCGGCGACGGCATTACGCTCGTCGATGCTTGGGCGGAATGGTGCGGCCCGTGCAAGCGCTTCGGCCCAGTCTTTGAGAAGGCATCTGAAGAGCACCCCGATGCCACGTTCGCCAAGCTGGATACCGAGGCCAACCAGGAGCTATCCGCGAAGCTGCAGATTCAGTCCATCCCCACCTTGATGGTGTTCCGCGACGGCATCCTGGTCTTCCGCGAGGCTGGCGCTCTGCCGCCGGCGGCACTGGAGGATCTCATTGGCCAGGTTAAGGCCCTCGACATGGACGAGGTCCGCGCCCAGGTGGAGAGCCAGCAGGCGGAATAGAACTGGTTAGTCCTTGTCTGCGGTGAGGTCCCGGTGGCCCCGCCGCGCGCGCTTTCCTGTGAGTATCGCTACACTCGCAGGAAAGCGTCTTTTTATATAGGGCACCAATAAGAGCTGCATTAACTACTGCTGCAGGAACCACAAAGGAGTGAGTGCGATGGCAAATCCATTTAGCAAAGGCTGGAAGTATGTGATGGCTTCTTTCGATCAGAAGATCGACGAGAACGCTGACCCCAAGGTCCAGATCCAGCAGGCCGTGGAAGGCGCGAAGAAGCAGCATCGCGAGATTTCCGAACACGCAGCGGAGATTATTGGACGCAAGACCCAGTTGGAAATGCAGCTCAACCGCCTGGTGAAGACGCAGCAGGATTATCAGGATCAGACCCGCCGGGCGCTGGAGTTGGCGGATGCCTCTGAGGATCCGCAGAAGGCCGCCGAGTACAACCAGGCGGCAGAGGTCGTGGCGAGCCAGCTGGTCGCCGTGGAAAACGAGCTGGCTAACCTGAAAACGCAGCACGAGGCGGCTACCCAGGCTGCTGAGCAGGCGAAGGCCCAGCAGCAGCAGTCGGAGGCCCGCCTGAAGGAGCAACTGGCGCAGGTGGACCAGTTGCTGTCCCAGGCAGATCAGGCAGCGATGCAGGAAAAGAACGCCGAGGCTTTGAACTCGATGAACGAGCTCAAGCCGGATGATTCCACGCCGACCTTGGACTCGGTGCGCGCCAAGATTGAGAAGCGCTACGCGGATGCGCTCGGCGCCCAGGAGCTCCATCAGGCGGCGGGTGGTAGCCGCATTCAGGAGATCACGGCTGCAGGCCACGACATGGCCGCTACGTCCCGCTTGGACGAGATTCGCGCCGAGATGGCCAAGAGCAAGGAGCTGGAAAACTCGCCCTTCGCCAGCGACCAAGCGCTTGAGGCCGGCGCCGATTCTGATGCTAGTGATGCCAACGCCGAATCGGACTCCGCCGAGGGCAAGCAGTAGCCACTGCGAAGCAAGCCACTACACAGAAAAGGGACCTTCTAGAGCGGGCCGCGCAGCGCGGCCGGGGTGTTTCAGAACCCCACGCTCTCCAAGGTCCCTTTTGACGATTTTCGGTTTAGCTATCTTGGCGGCGGATATTGATGAGCACGCCGCGGATGCCCGAGTGAAAGCCATCGCGCAGGTTGACGCGCTGGGTTTCTGTCAGCGTGTACTCGTGCAGCGTTTCGCAGGCGAACTGCAGCAGCGGGCGATCGATCTCCGGGGGCAGGCCGCCGCCCGAGAGCAGGTGGGCCTGGTCGCGCTGATCGGCGCTCGCGGCGTTGTCGAACCACCACGAGGCATATTGCTGCCCCACGTCAAAGGGGGACTGGAACCCGGCGGAGCTCCACACTTCTTCGGGGAGCGGAACATACTTCGACCGCAGCTTGCGGCGCGGCGCCATCATCGAAGGTTTGGGCGCAGCTGGCTTGGGCGTTGGCTTCGAGCTTTCGGGGGCTGCGTCCGCTTCCTCGCCCGCAGGCTCCTGCGAGTCGATGCCGGGCGCGGAAGGCTGCTCGCCGGAGGGGAGAGGCTCCTCTTCCTTGCGGGAGGTATCGGGCGCAGCCGATTCGGGATGAGAGGCAGTCGCGGCAACGTCCGTCGCGGCGGCAGAAGGTGTGGCCGGGCCGGGCTTGGGGGCGGAGGGGAAGGCGGCTTGCGCCTCGGTGGGCTCGTCGCACTCCTCTGCGTGCTCATCGGTGG
The DNA here is from genome assembly GCF_001808895.1 of Corynebacterium sp. HMSC070E08. Classification (NCBI taxonomy): domain Bacteria; kingdom Bacillati; phylum Actinomycetota; class Actinomycetes; order Mycobacteriales; family Corynebacteriaceae; genus Corynebacterium; species Corynebacterium sp. HMSC070E08. The sequence continues at coordinate 3,284 of NZ_KV794783.1, read as the reverse complement.
CAACGGCTTCGCCCTCGCTGCCGTCCTCGGAGTGCTGGGGCTCGCGGATGGTCGGCGGCAGCGGCCCTTCGAGGACCTCGAGCTCCATTGCATCGGCGAAATCTTCCCGCGGATCCAGGATGGTGGTGGAGTCGCACGCATGGCGCAACGCCGAGGACATCGAATCCCAGCCAAAGCCATAGAGGTGCACGCGCACGCCGTTGTTCACGGCTTCTTGGACGCCGGGAATCATGTCGGCATCGCCGGAGACCAAGACAAAGTCTGTGACTTGGCCTTTCATGGCGGAGACGATCATGTCGGCGACAAGGCGGGTGTCCACGGCTTTCTGTGTGCGACGCTCGCCCCACTCGATGAGCTGGCCGGTGCGTAGCTGGACGCCGTCGCAGACGCGCAGTGCGCGTTGGTAGCGGTGGGGGCCGGTATCCGGGATTCCGTCATACCAATATTGGCGGTGAACGCGGTTGCCCACCTGGGTTTCAATCATCGAACCGAGGGAGCTGACCACTTCGGGTAAATCAATCTCTAGCTGGGCACGGGCGCCCGTCTCCCAGGAGTTATAGAAACTGGCGAGTAGATATGACGTGTCAACGAAGACAAGTGTTCGTTCAAGCATGGCTCCTAAATTCCGTTCTATTTTTTCTAACTAATTTTCTTAGGTCACTTCTGTGAGGTCTTCCAGCCTACGGCCGGTGTAGTCCAGTGTGCCCCATTAGTCACAAAACGTCGATAACCTTGAGGAAATTCCCAGGTCAAAGATATGGAATGGGGAGACCTTGCACTGGCCGAAGGTTGGTTATATGGTTAGTTACATGAGTAACCAACCAGCTAAGGGGTCTGCATGGACAACTCCGCGCAGCCGCTCTTTCGTCAGATAGCGGTGCTCATCGAGGACGCCATCATCGAGGGCACTCTCGCTGAGGGTGCCCAGGCACCGTCCACGAATGAGCTCGCCGCCTTCCACAGCATCAACCCCGCGACCGCCCGCAAGGGGCTGACCCTCCTCGTGGATCTCGGAATCCTCGAAAAACGCCGAGGCATCGGCATGTTCGTCACCTCTGGTGCCGCCGAACTGATCCGGGCGCGGCGTCGCCAGGAATTCGCAGCCGAGTACGCCGCGCCGCTTATCGACGAAGCCGTGCGCCTGGGCTATACCCGCCAGCAACTCCATGACCTCATCGACCTTGTCGCAGAAAGCCGAGGACTCTATTCATGATTTCCACCCCGCACTTCACGTTTGATGACGGCCTGACTCACGGGCTTGTCGGCCCCAACGGCATTGGTAAGACCACCTTGCTGCGCAAAATCGCCGGGCAATTGGGTGGCTCCGGCATCAAGGTCGACGGCGACAAGCCCTATGACAATGAAAAGGTGCTCAACAAGATCGTGCTCATGGGTATCGATAACCCCCTGCCCGAAGGCTGGAACCTGAAGAAGATTTTCACCGTATCCAGCCTGCGCTGGACCACCTGGAACAAGGAGCGCGCCGAGGAATTGGTCGAGCGCTTCGAGCTACCGATGAAGAACTACTCGGGGCTTTCCCGTGGGCAAAAGTCGGCAGCGAGCTTCATCGTCGCGGTGGCTTCGGGGGTGCCGTACATGCTTCTCGACGAACCCTACCTAGGCCTCGACGCTTCCAAGCGGCAAGTATTCTACGAAGTCCTACGCGAAGAGCACGGCCGCACCATTATTGTCTCCACCCACCACCTCAACGAGCTCTCCGGTTTGCTCGATACCGTAGCCCTGATGGGGGACAACCCCTTGTCCGGCCCCATCGATGAGTTCATCGAGGGTGTCGTCCAGCTCACTGGCTCTGCCGAAGCCCTCGATCGCGCGCTGGGGCGCCTGCAGCTCCCGGTGCTCGAGCGCGAAACCTCAGCCGTCGCTGACCGTGTGCTTGTCGACGCCCGCCCCAACCACACCGCCAACGTCTTTGCCATGGCCCAGGAAATGGGGCTACGTGCCACCGAAGTATCCCTCGAACAGGCCGTTCTGGCGCTGGGGGAGGCGCGATGAAGCTCTATAGACATATGGCGCTGAGCTGGATCAGCTTCTTCTACGCCATGTGGATTGTCATCCTTCCGGTGCTGGGAATGGACCGTGGGCAAGGGTGGGCCATCGGGTATTCACTCCTTATGGCGCTCCAGCTCTACCTGGTCCAGCCTGACTTCTCGCGCTACCTCACCTTTGGTCTCAGTACGCGCGTCTGGAACGGGCACCGGCGAATCAATGCCTCCCTGGCGCTTTTGCTCCTTCTCGTCAGCGCACCCTGGGCTTTCCCGTGGTGGGTCCTCATTGCGCCGGCGCTCATGTGGGCAGTGTGCATGCTAAAACGTGCCGAGCCGTCACGCCTGACCACGAGCTCTCTTATTGCGGGCAGCGATGGTGATTCTTCGACGGGCTGGTTCTCAGCGTCCCCGGTCTCCCAGATTGTGTTGCGCCCTCAAGCTCGCGCGTGGATGTGGGCTGCATTCGGTATAGCCATCGCAACTGCGATAAACATCGTGGTGAGCAAGCTGTGGGATAAGGGTCTGGGCATCGTAGGCGCCATAGTCACGTTGATTGTCCTGCCGCTAGTGGCTGACGCGGTTCGCAGCTCGATGAAGGATGCGGTGACCTTTGGCGTTCCACGCGCGGCCTGGTCCACAGCGACGTTATTGTGTACCGCGATTCCAGTGGGCTTGGGAGCTGTCACTGATGTGGTGACGTTGATGTGGACCGGAAGCCTCGCCGGATTCACCATCGTTCCCCTTGCAATGGCTGCCGTTCTCGTGAGCTTTGCGATCACCGACAAAGAGACATGGCCCTATACGGCTGTCACGGTCGGAGCCATTGCTGCCGTGTTGCTTGCGTGGCTACTTAACTCTGAGATCTCTGTGTGGTGGACGCTCACAGGGATGGCAATCATCTACGTCGTGTGGGTTGCCGCATATCCCCGGATGGCTAAAAAGACCAACGTGTTTAGCCCGGGCCTCATGGGCTGGTTTGGGGCACACTGAGCGCCATCCAATGTCTGCGTTAAAAAGGTTGTTTTAGTGCACTTCAAGAAGGGGTAAAAACCTTCATTGAAGTGCATATTTGTGTTTTATCAAGGCCGTGTGTAACTTTATATGAGTCAGCGCGACCGACAGCGCCCCACAGGAACTCAGCTTCTTGAAGCGAGGCGGTAGGAAAACAGGCCCTGGCAACAAATATTTTCTTTACTCGCAGTACTGCGTTTCGCTTAAAGCGGTCCGTATGGCTGTGTGGTGACGATGTTTGAGAACTCAATAGTGTGCCAATGTACT